>DAWCEJ010000245.1:0-4252 GCA_052274955.1 Collinsella sp. | reverse complement strand
CTCCTGGGCCACGGCGATGCCCGCCGGAATGCCATCGAGTGAGCAGCCGATGGCGGGGGAGTGCGACTGGCCGAAGATGCTTAAGTGCAAGACGTTGCCAAAGGTCGAGGACATGCTATTCCTCCTCGAGTGTGACCTTG
Source organism: Collinsella sp. (assembly GCA_052274955.1). Classification (GTDB taxonomy): domain Bacteria; phylum Actinomycetota; class Coriobacteriia; order Coriobacteriales; family Coriobacteriaceae; genus Collinsella. The sequence goes on along the minus strand of DAWCEJ010000245.1, from coordinate 4,112 downwards.
CCGCCCAGCAGGCGGTAGTGGTCGAAGAAATCGGGATAGGACTTGTTGACGGCCTCGGCGCCGTGGATCACGACCTCGCCGGTGGCGCGGCTCGCGGCGATAGCGGCCATCATGGCGATGCGATGGTCGTTGTGCGAATCGACCTCGCCGCCGGTGAAGGCATCGACACCCTTGATGATGAGGTCATCGCCGGCAATGCGCACCTGCGCGCCCAGCGCGGTGAGCTCGCGGGTGGTGGTGACCAGACGGTCGGATTCCTTGATGCGCAGACGGGCGCAATCGCGAATAAAGGTGCGGCCCTGTGCCAGCGAGGCCACGGCCGAGATGACGGGCACCAGGTCCGGAATGTCGTGGGCACTCATCTCAAAGCCGGCGAGCTTGTCGGACTGCACGGTGGCGGCGTTGGTGGAGCGCACGATGCGGGCGCCAAAGCGCGAAAGCGCGGCAAGCACGTTACGGTCGCCCTGTGCGGAGCTCAGTGACACGCCCTCGACGGTGATTGGGTCGGTGCCGATGGCACCGGCGCACAGCCAAAAGGCGGCGTTGGACCAGTCGCCCTCGACGGCTACGCTGCCGGGCGTGCGGTACGAGCCGCTGCTCACGCGGAAGTTCGTGACCTCGGGCTGGCCGTCCTTGGCCGGAATGCGCTCGACGTTGACCTCGACGCCAAAGGCCTTCATGGCCTGTATCGTCAGGTTGATGTAGGGGCGGCTCTCGATGAGGCCGGTTACCTGCACGCAGGAGGGCTGGGCCAGCAGCGGGGCTGCCAGCAGCAGGCCCGAGATGTACTGCGAGCTCACGTTGCCCGGCAGCACAAAGGTGCCCGGGCGCATGCGGCCGCTCGTCTTGAGCGGAAAACCGCCCAGGCCCTGCAGGTCGCAGCCGGCGGCGATGATCTCGTCCGAAAGCGGGGAGAGCGGGCGGGCGCCCAGGCGACCCTGGCCCACAAAAGTGGCCTCCGCACCCAGCGCGCAGGCGACGGGCAGCATAAAGCGTAGTGTGGAGCCGCTCTCGCCGCAGTCGAGCGTGCCGCCGGCAAGGGCCTTGAGCAGGCCAAACTCGATACTCTTCATGGTGGGGTGGACCTGGAAGCCGTCCCCGACGGTCTCGATGCGGGCACCGAGCGCCGTGAGGCAGCGCACCGTCGCTTCGATATCGGCGCAGGTGGTGTTGCAGGCCACATGCGTCTCGCCGTTGGCAAGCGCGGCGCAGATGATGAGGCGGTGTGCCATCGACTTGGACGCGATGGCGGGAACGGTGCCTTTGAGCGGGGACGGGGTGATGCGGGCTAGCATGCGGATGCGTCTCCCTTCTGGCCGAGGCCCTCGGCAATTAAATCGTGGAAGGTGGAAAGCGGCGTGCGGTCGATGCTGCAGCGGCCGATGTCGTGCGGAATTACCAGGTCGATGGTGTCGCCCGCGCGCTTTTTGTCGTGGAGCGCCTCGGCAAAGACGGCATCGGCATCCAAGTCGCAGCGGGTCTTGAGATCGTGACGGGCGCAGAGTTCCTCAATACGACCGGGTAGCTCGGCATCGCAAACGCCGTGCAGGGCCGCGGCGCGCGTGATGATGCCCATGCCGATCGACACGCAGTTGCCGTGGCCGAGCTCAAAGTGCTCGCAGGCCTCGACGGCGTGTCCGGCACTGTGTCCAAAGTTGAGCAGCTTGCGCTGGTTGGTCTCGCGCTCGTCGGCAACGACCACGGCGCGCTTGATGTCGATATTGCGGGCGATGATGAGCGCCACGCGGGCGACGTCCTTGTTGAGGAGTTCAAGCGTGAGCGGGGTCTTCTCCAGCTCGGCGAACAGCTCGGGATCGGCGATGACGGCGTGCTTGACGACCTCGCCGCAGCCGTCGGCAAACTGCTCGGGCGTGAGGGTTGCCAGGCACCCCACGTCGGCGATAACCACGCTCGGCTGCCAAAAGGCGCCGGCCAGGTTTTTGCCAGCTGCCAGGTCGATGGCCGTCTTGCCGCCGACCGACGAATCCACCATGGCAAGCAAGCTCGTGGGGATCTGCACAAACTTGCAGCCGCGCATGTAGGTGGCGGCCACAAAGCCCGCCACGTCGCCCACGACGCCGCCGCCGAGCGCCACAATCACGTCGGAGCGCGAAAGCTCGTGCTCGGCCACAAACTCCAAGATGGCAACGTAGGTCTCGGCACGCTTATGGGCCTCGCCGGCCTCGAAGGTGCAGATGCTTACCTCGTAGCCTGATGCCTCCAGGCTCTGCTTAACGGGCATCTGATAGAGCGGGCCTACGTTGGTGTCCGTCACGATGACGGCGCGGGAGCCGCCGGCAGTGGCACGTACGAGCGGGCCCGCCTGCTCCAGCAAAAACGTGCCCACATGCACCTGGTAGGGGCGTGCGGTGTCGATATCGATGGTAATCGCCATAAGCTTCGGTCCTTTCGACCTGGCGTGATAGGTGGTCTAGTGGGAGGCCTCGTCGTCGAGCGCGCGCTTAATGCGGTCGCCCTCGGCAAGGAGATTCTCCAGATAGCGCTGGTCGCGGTCCTTAAGGGCGCGGCTGTAGGCGCCGAGCGATTCGATCAGATGGTCGATCTCGAAGGCAAGCGCGTCGGCGTCGTCGATCATGAGCTCGGACCACATCTGCGGGTTGAGATGCGCCACGCGGGTGAGGTCGCGGTAGCTACCGGCCGAAAAGCCGTGGTGGACCTGGGCGGTCGGGCTCTTAACATAGGCGTTGGAGACGACGTGCGCGAGCTGGCTCGTAAACGCGATGACGCGGTCGTGCTCGGCGGCGCTCGTTACGCTGAACTTGCCAAAGCCCAGGGGACGTACCATCTCGCGCACCTGGCCCAAAAGCTCCAGCTTAAGTGCGTCGTCCACTGCGGGCGGTACAAGCACGAGCGGTGCGTCCTGGAACAGGTCGGCGCGGGAATGCGCGTAGCCCGAGAACTGCGTGCCCGCCATGGGGTGCGCGCCCACAAAGTAAAAACCGTGCTCGCGGGCAAGCTCAAAGGCGCGCTCGCACACGATACCCTTGACGCCCACGGTGTCGATCACCACGGGGCCCATGATGGCCTCGGTGTCGGTGGCGTCGGCGAGTGCCTGGGCGTGCGCCTCGAGCCACTCGATGCAGGCCTCGGGATAGCATGCCAGGACGATGATGTCGCATTCGCCGAGCGTCTCGTCGTTGAGCTCGCCGGCAACGGTGCCCATGCTGGCGGCCGTCATGACGTCGTCATCGGGGTCCCAGGCCAGCACGCGGACGCCCGCCTGCGCATAGCCGCGGGCAAAGCTGCCGCCGATGAGGCCCAGGCCCACAATGCCGGCGCATTTGGGGCCGCCCTGGTTAACGCGTGCGTTTCTCACCGTACCCATGGGCTACTCCATGGTCTCTTGGCCGACAACTTCGCGGATGGCTCGGATGCGGCGCATGGTGTCGTCGAACTGATCGGGGGTGAGGGCCTGGGCGCCGTCGGACCAGGCGCGGCTCGGTTCGTCGTGGACCTCGATCTCCAGACCGTTGGCGCCGCAGGCGGTCGCGGCGAGCGCCATGGGCTCAACGTAGCGGGTGTAGCCGGTGGCGTGGCTGGGGTCGGCGACGACGGGCAGGTGCGACAGGTGGTGCAGCACCGGCACGGCGTTGAGGTCGAAGGTATTGCGGGTACGGGTCTCGAAGGTGCGGATGCCGCGCTCGCACAGGATGACGTTGTCGTTGCCCTCGCTCATGATGTACTCGGCGGCCATGAGCAGCTCATCGATCGTGCCGGACATACCGCGCTTGAGCAGGACCGGAGTCTTGGTCTTGCCGACCTCCTTGAGCAGGGGGAAGTTCTGGGCGTTGCGGGCGCCGATCTGCATGACGTCGATCTTCTTGTCAAGGAAGACCTGCACGTCGCGTGGGTCCATGATCTCGGTGACGATCGGCATGTCGAGCTCGGCAGACGCCTCGCACAGCAGGTCGAGGCCGGCGGGGCCCATGCCCTGGTAGGCGTAGGGGGAGGTGCGGGGCTTGTAGGCGCCACCGCGCAGCATCGTGGCGCCGGCGGCCTTCACGCGGCGTGCGATGCGGATGAGGTTCTCGCCCTCGACGGAGCAGGGACCGGCGATGACCTGGAACTGGTCGCCGCCGATCTTGACGCCG
>DAWCEJ010000244.1:0-3425 GCA_052274955.1 Collinsella sp. | reverse complement strand
CCGCCAGTACGGCGTCGGCTTCGCCCTCGATCACGCCCTCGGCAAAATGCTCGAGCGTGCCCACGCCACCGCTCGCGATGACGGGAATCGGCACCGCACGCGCCACGGCGCGGGTGAGTGCCAGGTCAAAGCCGGCCTTGGTGCCGTCGCGGTCCATGCTGGTCAGCAAGATCTCGCCGGCGCCGCGGCGAGCCACCTCCTCGGCCCACGCCACCGCGTCGATACCCGTGGCATTGCGGCCTCCCGCGGTAAAGACCTCCCACTTGTCGGCATCCGGCTGCCCAGGCAGGCCGACGCGCTTGGCATCGATCGCCACGACCACGGCCTGGCTGCCAAACGCCGCGGCAGCTTGGCTGATCAGCGACGGGTCGCGCACGGCGGCAGAGTTGAGCGATACCTTGTCGGCACCGGCCGCCACCATCGTTCGCATGCCCGCAAGGTCGCGAAAGCCACCGCCCACGGTGTAGGGAATGGCGAGCTCCTCGGCCGCATGCGCCGCCATCTCGATGGTCGTCGCACGGTTGTCGCTCGTGGCAGTGATGTCCAGGAACACGACCTCGTCCGCACCCTCGCGATCGTAGGCACGGGCAAGCTCCACCGGATCGCCCGCATCGCGCAGGCTCACAAAGTTGACGCCCTTGACCACGCGGCCGTCCTTAACGTCCAAGCAGGGAATGACGCGTTTGGTAAGCATGGGCTACTCCTCCCCTCGCGCGGCGGCCAACGCCTGTACCAGCGTAAAGTTGCCCTCGTAGAGCGCGCGACCGGTGATGGCGCCCTCAATAGCGCCCTCGCCCACCGCGGCGAGCGCACGGATATCATCGAGCGTCGAGATGCCGCCCGACGCCACAACGGGAAAGCCCGCGACCTCGGCCACGTGGCGATATGCTGCCACGTCGATGCCCGTCTGCATACCGTCGCGCGCGATATCGGTATACACCAGATGTTTAAAGCCCAGCTCCGTGAGCTGCGCCACGGCATCGTCGAGTGCCACGCCCGCGCCATCACGCCAGCCGTTCACCTTGACCTGGCCGTCGCGCGCGGCGATGTCTGCCACCAGCAGCTCGCCAAAGCCTTGGGCCGCCACCTCGGCAAAACCCGGCTCGGTCACCAGCACGGTGCCCAGCGCAATGCGACGCGCACCGTAGCCGGCCAACTCGTCGATGCGCGCGAGCGAGCGGACGCCGCCGCCCACGTCCACAGACAGGCCGTCGACGCCGCAGATGGCCTTAATCGCCGCCGAGTTAGCAGCGCGCGCGTCCTCGTCCTCGCCAAAGGCGGCGGACAGGTCGACGACGTGCACCCAGCTCGCACCCTGCTCGGCAAACGAGCGGGCGACTGCCACGGGGTCGTCGGAATATACCTTGCAGCGGCTGCGGTCGCCGCGCTCCAGGCGCACGACCTTGCCGCCGATCAGATCGATTGCGGGAAACAGGATCATCGGCCAACCTCCTCGACGATGTTGACGAAGTTCTTAAGGATGCGCTGCCCCAGCGCCGAGGACTTCTCGGGATGGAACTGACAACCCCACACGTTGCCGTGACGCACGATGCACGGAAAGCTCCGCGTATAGTGCGTGCGCGCCAGCACGTCGGCGGCATCGGCGTCGTCTGCCACCGCGTAGCTGTGGGTGAAGTACATGTTGGCACCCTCGGCAAAACCGGCGAGCAGCGGGTCGGCCGCACCGGCAGGTGTCATGTGCACCTGGTCCCAGCCCACGTGCGGTACCTTCAGGCGGCTCGACTCCAAGTGCGTGCACGAACCGCGCATAATGCCCAGGCCATCGACCCAGGGGCCGCCGGCCTGCTCGGGGGCGTTGCCGTCGGCGACCACGCTCTCGTCCGCAGGCACGCCCTCGTTGCCGCGCTCAAAAAACAGTTGAAGGCCCAGGCAGATGCCGAGCAGCGGAGTTCCAGCGGCAACGGCGTCGAGCACCGCGTCCGCCTCGCCGCTCTGGCGCATAAAAGTGATCGCGTCATAGAACGCGCCCACGCCCGGGATGACCAGGCCGTCGGCGTTGCGGATCTGCTCCGAATCGTCCGACGTGCAGGCGACGGCACCGGCGCGCGCAAGCCCGCGCACAACGCTCGACAAGTTGCCCTTGTGGTAGTCGACCACCACGATCTTCGGTTCGCCCACGCGACCCCTCCACTTCTCATCATCCAAAACCACCACAAAGGTGCCTGTCCCCTTTGTGGTGGTTTTACCCTTGTGACGGTTACAGCGATCCCTTGGTGCTGGGGATGCCCTGCACGCGGGGATCGAGCTCGCAGGCGTGGCGCATCGTGCGGCCCACGGCCTTAAAGGCGGCCTCGATAATATGATGCGAGTTGCTGCCCGCCAGCTCGCGCACGTGCAGCGTGAGCTTGGCGTCGCGCGCAAAGGCGTAGAAGAACTCGACGGCCAGCTCGGTATCGAAGCTGCCCACGCGCTCGGTCGGCACGGGCAGCTCGCAGTAGGCCTGCCCGCGGCCCGAAATATCAACAGCAGCCATCACAAGCGTCTCGTCCATGGCGATCGCCGCGTCGGCAAAGCGCGTAATACCCGCCTTGTCGCCCAGCGCCTGGCAAAACGCCTCGCCCAGCACGATACCCGTGTCCTCGACGGTGTGATGCGCATCGACCTCCACGTCGCCCACCGTTTGCACCGTCAGATCGAACAGACCATGGCGGCCAAAAGCGTTGAGCATGTGGTCGAAAAACGGCACTCCGGTCGAGATATCGCACGCGCCGCTTCCGTCCAGGTCGAGCTTGACGACAATGTCGGTCTCGCCCGTCTTGCGGGTCACCTCGGCATAACGGCCCATCTACATCTCCTCCTTCACCAGCGCGGCAAACGCAGCCAGCACCTCATCGTTTTCTTGCGGGGTGCCCACGGTAATGCGCAGACAGTCCGCGAGCCCCGGCGCGTAGCTAAAGTCGCGCACCAAAATCGAATACTCGTCGCGCAGACGCTCGCGCACGCGCGTAGCATGCGGCGTACGCACGAGCACAAAGTTCGCCGCGCTCGGCCATGCCCCCACAGGCAGGCCCTCGGCAGCCATCGCGCGCAGGGCGCACAGCTCGCGCTCGCGCTCGGTTGCGACCTGCGCCACCACGGGCGTGTAGGCATCGCGGGCACGCACGCAGGCAAGCGCTGCCGCCTGGCTCAGCACATTGACCGAATAGATCTGGCGAATCGCTGCGAACACGTCGATGACCTCGGGCGCCGCGATCACGTAGCCCAGACGCGCGCCGGCGGCGCCGAACGCCTTGGACAACGTATGCAGAATCACCAGGTTGGGATGCTCGGCGATAAGCCCCTGCGCCGTGGTGGCCGCGCCAAACGAATCGTCGGCAAACTCAACGTAGGCCTCGTCGACCATTACCATGCCGGGGCACGCATCGCACAGCGCCGCGACAAAGTCGAGCGGCGCCACATCACCC
>DAWCEJ010000243.1:0-3473 GCA_052274955.1 Collinsella sp. | reverse complement strand
TGACGACGCTCGAATTAAGCTTTCTCATCTCTATCCAGAAATAAAATTTTAGAATTAACGAGCTACTACGAACCCGGGAAAAGACGGCACGAACGCGAAAAAGGCAGCGCGGGACACATGGGCGGCGGGCGCAATGTTACAAGCGTATGCAACAAAAGCCCACGTTATGTTACAAGAACATTACAACTCCCGCGGGGCTCTTGACCTTTGGCGCGCGATGCATTATGATACTGCCAGATGATGGCCAAGGGGCTTTTGTCCTGCGGCAATCAAATTTAGACAGGAGGAAAACTCAATGAAGAACTTCAAAAAGGTTCTTGCGCTGGTTCTGGTTCTGGCATCCCTGCTGGGTCTGGCAACCATGGCCGGCGCGGCGACTGAGTACAAGGACGCCGACAAGATCAACGCGGATTACACCGAAGCGATCAAGGTCCTTGATCTCATCGAAACAATGCAGGGCTATCCCGACGGGAACTTCAAGCCCACTGCAACCATCACTCGTGAAGAGGCTGCTAAGGTCATCGCCATCTTTGACAACAAGGATGCAGACATCAGCACCTACTACACCTCCATCAACCCCTTTACCGATGAAAAGGGTCGTTGGGGCGAGTCCTATGTTGGCTACGGCTATCGCGCAGGCATCATCGCCGGCATGAACGCCACCACCTATGCTCCCACCTCCAACGTCACCGGCACCCAGTTCCTGAAGATGGCTCTGGTCACCCTGGGCTACGATCAGGAGAAGGAAGGCTTTGTTGGCACTTCCTGGGCAGTCAACGTTCTGGCTCTTGCCAAGAAGATCGGCCTGATCGACAATCTGGCTGACGGCTGGAAGCCCGAGCATGACCTGACCCGTGAAGAGGCTGCTCAGATCCTTCTGAACGCTCTGAACGCTGACACTGTCGAGTACGCACAGGAAGCTAAGTCCGCGAACTGGAAGCCGACCGAGAAGGACGGCGTTATCACCTTCGGCGGCAAGCTGTACCTGACTGTTGCCGGCGCTGTCAAGACCGGCAAGGCTCTGTACAAGGACTTCGACCTCAAGAAGGAAGACTCCACCGACGCTTTCTATCGTCCCTACACCAAGTGGACCAAGGATCATGTCTCTGTTGAGATCATGAAGGCTCCGAAGGCTACCTTCACCAAGAAGTTCTCCGCGTGCGATCTGCTTGTCGCTCTGGGCGTCAAGGAGTCCGACACCAAGACCAAGATCTTCATCGATGCTGTCTACTGCGATGGCGACGACACCGCTGATTTCGACGACTATGACATCTTCGCTGCTGGCGAGGGCAAGGTCGATAGCGATGGCAAGGTTACTCCCGCTGAGTGGAAGCACGGCCACAGCAACTGCCCGGTCGCTAAGGGCGCAAAGCACGGCGCGCAGGGCACGCTGACCCAGGTCTTCTACAACGGCAAGGACGCTGATGGCAACAAGCACTACACCATCACCTCCATCGAGACTTGGCTCGGCAAGGTCACCAAGGTCACCAATAAGACCACTGCTCGCGACAACCACGTCAAGAGCGACGGCGCTGTCAAGCTGAACGCTTACTTTAACAACCTCCAGAAGCTCGAAGAGAACAACTACGATTACTGCGGCAAGATGGACGAAGCTGGCCACACCGGTCACTGCGCAGCCCTCGTTGATACCTTCGAGCAGAACGATGATGGCACGACTCAGCTGACCTTCAATGATCCCACCGGTCTGAAGAAGGACGACTATGTCCTGTTCACCTACTCCTTCCGTAAACTTGGCAAGTTCATCGAGTCGAAGGACGAGTATGAGGAGTATGAAGATGGCGGTGTGCAGACTGTCGATGTCACCGAGGGCAAGGATGGCCGTCTCTCCGGCTACAAGTTCGGTTCCTCCGCTGGTTCCGATCCTTCCTCGACTCGTATCGATAGCGAGTATGTCTCCGACTCCCAGCACTTCCACATGGGCTATGATCTGTCCAAGACCAACCAGTACGGCACCTACACCTTCTTCTATGACGCTTACGGCAACGTGATCGGCATGAAGGATGCTGCTGACTCCTCCAAGTGGGCTGTCATCGACCGCGCTTGGGTCACCTTCGAGAACAAGGGCACTGCTATCATGAACGCTGACGTTGTTAGCGTCGATGATGCGAAGACCACCACCAGCACTGTCAAGAAGTTCACGGATATCACCGATTACATTGAGGCTATTGAGGAATCCATCAACGACTCCTCCGCGAAGAACTTCGCTTATGATCTGGCTGTGTACCTGAAGAACCTCACCAACGGTGAAGGCTACAAGGACTTCGACCCGATTTACGATCACCTGTTCAAGGTTTCCACCGACAAGGATGGCGTCTTCTCCGTGAAGGTTGCTAAGAATTCCGATGGTGAGTACGTTGTCAACGAATACGGCGATCTGGAAAGCACTGATGACACCATCAAGACTGTCAACGGCAAGCCGTATCTGGAGATCAAGGAAGGCGACGCGGATGCTGACAAGAGCATTTCGCTGACCTCCAACACCAAGTTCCTCGTCCACAACATGGACGGCACTTACTCTGCATACACCGGCTACAAGAACGTTCCGTCCCTGATTGCCCACTATGCTGAGGTTGTCTTCGACTCCGACTATGCTGACAAGTTCGTTGCTGAGGTTGTCTATCTGACCAAGGATGTCTACACGACAGACAGCAAGGTTGTCGCTTATGTTGGCAACGGCGCTGATCGTAGCAACATCGAAGTTGTTGAGGACGGCGACACGTACTACAACCTGACTGCTTATGTCAACGGCGAAGAGACCAACGTCTATGTCGACGAGGCCGATATGAAGGCATACTTCGACAAGAAGGCCGATTCCTTCGTGGCTGGCTTCTATGAGCTGCAGTACACCGAGATCGACGGCGTCAAGACCGCGAAGGTCACCAAGAACTACACCGCTTCTACCGACGATGATGACAACTACCTGGTCGAGCCGGTTGAGGCTGAGTACTTCAACGGCACTGTCATCAAGATCGATGGCAAGACCTACGCTCTGACTGATGATTGCGGCCTGTTCGCGATCAACGGCAAGAAGGTCGAAAAGAGCTCCGCTTCCGAGATCGAAGACCTGTACGATGATTTCGACAGCTTCGACGATACCAATGACGACAACGAGAACGCTCACAAGGTCTACGTTGCTCTCAACGATAAGGACGAGGCTACCGCGATCTACATCAAGCTGGCAGTCAACGACTAATCCGAACCTTTTAGAGTTCAGTTAGTTCACTCCTAAAAAAGTCCCCGGGGCGCAAGCCCCGGGGATTTTTCCAGCCTCTTGACAAACCGGCTGGATTGCGTATAATAAAAGAAGAGAGACGATACCGATAAGCGGTTCGGCTCAAGAATTGGTTTGCAGTTTAAAAACTAGAAACCGTCACTTTGCCGAGTGGCGGTTTCCGCGTCTCTTTACGATAATGGTAACTGTAAAAGCACCAATATGTAACGTAATACGCATA
>DAWCEJ010000242.1:0-5182 GCA_052274955.1 Collinsella sp. | reverse complement strand
TACTGTCGGTGATCGTGACGTTCGCAATCGCCTATAACCTGGCGGGCACCTACAAGATGCCCAAGCTTAACGCCGGCATGACCTCGCTGGTGATGTTCCTGATCGCCGCGGCGCCGTCGTCCTACTACCAGCTTGCTGACGAGTCCGTGCTCCAGGCGGTCCCCTGCACCTATCTGGGTGCGCAGGGCCTGTTTACCGCCATCATCGTTGCCCTGGTCTCCGTCGAGGTCACGCGCTTCTGCCAGACCAAGGGCATCACCATCAAGATGCCCGATGGCGTGCCGCCGTTTTTGTCCGAAACCTTTGGCGCCATCGTACCTATGCTCGCCAACATCCTCATCTTCTTTGGCGGCAACCTGCTGATCCAGATGATCGATCCCGCGCTGTCCATCCCCTCGGTTATCGAGAAGCTGCTCGCTGCCCCGCTTTCCGTCGCAGTTGACTCTGTGCCCGGCGCACTGCTTATCTGCTTCATGACGCTGCTGTTTTGGTGCTTTGGCGTCCACGGCAACATGATCGTAATGCCCATCACCGCCCCGGTCACGCTTGCCGCCTTTGCCGCCAACGCCTCGCTCTATGCTGCCGGGCAGCCGCTTGAGTTCCACCCGGCGCTCATGTCGTTGGCCATCAACCTCATCGGCGGCACGGGTAATACGTTCTCTTTTGTGGCGCTCTGCGCGTTTAGGGCAAAGTCGCAGCAGCTCAAGGCATTTGGCAGGGCATCGATCGTGCCGAGCTTCTTCCGTATCTCCGAGCCCGCGATCTTCGGCGCGCCCATCATCTTCAACCCGATCCTCATGATTCCGTTTGTGCTAGGCGGCATGATCTCGGCCCTGCTGTATTGGGGTACGGTCTCACTGGGTCTTGTCTCTAACTTCTACATCTTGGTGAGCGGCACGTTCCCCATCTTCGTTCAGGGCTTTGTCCAGTGCCTCGACCCGCGCATCTGGGTGTTTACGATCGTTTTGATCGTGGTCATGGCTGTGGTCTGGTACCCGTTCTTTAAGGTGTACGATAACCAGCTCCTGGCTCAGGAGCAGGAGAACGCCGCGGCAGCTTCTGCCGAGGATGCTGAGTAGCATGAGTTACTTTGACAGAACGTCTGCCGCCGGTATGCCCGAGGGCTTTTTGTGGGGTGGTGCCCTCGCCGCCAACCAGGCCGAAGGGGGCTGGAACGAGGGCGGCCGCGGCATGTCGCACTCCGACCTGATCCCACAGGGTTCCGACCGCTGGGATGTAATGTTTGGCAGGCAAAAGCCCGTGGACGATCCGGACAGGCTGTATCCATGCCGCTGGGGCAACGACTTCTTCCATCATTGGCACGAGGATGTCGAGCTCTTTGCCGAGATGGGCTTTAAGTGCCTGCGTCTTTCAATTTGCTGGAGCCGTATTTTTCCCACAGGGATGGAGACCGAGCCCAACGGCGAGGGCTTGGAGTTTTACCGTCAGGTATTCGAGGCGCTGCGCGAGCATGGAATCGAGCCGCTTGTGACGCTGTCGCACTACGACTATCCGTTGGCTCTGGTCGAGCGCTATGGTGGCTGGCAAAGCCGAGAGATGATCGAGCGGTATGCGCACTACGTCGAGACCGTCGGACGCGCGTACCAGGGCCTCGTGCGTTATTGGCTTACGTTCAACGAGATCAACAGCGTGGCGCTGTCCTATCTCAACGCGGGTGTCACGCTCGAGGATGAGCGTGACCGTGCAGCCGTGACCGCGGCGTTCTCGCACCATATGTTTATGGCGAGCGCTCGCGCTGTCGAGATTCTGCACAAGATCGATCCCGCAAACAAGGTGGGTTGCATGGTCGCTGCCGGTGCGACCTATCCGTACCGTTGTGCGCCCGAGGACGTATGGCTTGCGTATGAGGAGGACCGCGGCCGCTACTTCTACACAGACGTGATGGCTGCGGGCGCCTATCCTGCTTGGAAGCTGCGTGCACTCGAGAAAGAGGGTGTTCACGTGCCCTTTGAGCCGGGCGATACGGAGTATCTGGCAGAGCATACGGTCGACTTCATCTCGTTCTCGTACTATTGCTCGCGCTTGGTGTGCGCCGATGATCAGGTGATCGCCGAGAAGGCGGAGGGCAACGTGTTCCCGACACTGCGCAATCCGTACCTCAAGGATAAAGAGACTGCCTGGAAATGGCAGATCGATGCGCTGGGTTTGCGCGTGACGCTTGCCGGCTACCACGATCGTTACCATCTTCCGCTCTTTATCGCTGAGAACGGTGTGGGCGGACTCGATGCGCTGGAAGACGGCAAAGTCCACGATGCGTATCATATTGATTACCTGCGCAGGCATATTCTTGCGCTACGCGATGCAATTGTCGAGGACGGTGTTGACCTGATGGGATACACGCCGTGGGGCTGTATCGATCTGGTATCGGCCTCGACGGGGCAGATGAAGAAGCGCTATGGCTTTGTTTATGTCGATGCCGATGATACGGGCAAAGGCACGTTCGATCGCTACCGAAAGGACAGCTTCTGCTGGTATCAAAAGGTCATTGCATCAAATGGCGAGGACTTGAGTTAACCCTTGCAAGCCTGCTGCCCCCGCGGCCCGTTTCGGCCGCGGGGGCTTTTGCTATTTACCTAGTCCCCGATGAGACCCTCATTCTGTGGGTAGTCATTGGGGACGTTCTTAAACGACTAGTCATTTAAGTCTGTCCCCAATGACTGCGGAAACCCGGCACTTGGGGACGTTCCTTTTCTGCCGGCAGCTTGGAACAGTCCTTAAAGCCCGCATCAATCAACTGCGGAAAGCGCATCCCAGAATGAGCGTCCAACATGGGACATGGTTTCCCTTGAGGGCCTCAACCGGAAAATGCATCCCGGAATGTTGCCGGAAAGTGGAACGTAGTTTCCCAAACAGGCCGTGCGCGGAAAGTGCATCCCGCTATCGAACTTCAAAGCGGGATGCATTTTCCGTGCCAGCAGTTCCAGGCAGCCAGAGACCACTCATTTAAGTCTGTCCCCAACGACTAGTAGTAGGCCCACATGGCTTCGACTTCGTTGAGGACCTCTACGACGCCCCAGCGGCGGGCGCTGCGGCTGGCCGAGTTGGGGTCGTAGACGCCAATCTGGTTGGCATCGTCGATGCCGTAGAGCACGATGTAGTGGCCTACGTTGGTAAACGTACCGGGGCGCACTGCGGCGATGACGGGCGCACCCGAGCGAAGTGCTTGGGTAATTGATTCGCGATCGTTATAGAGCTGTGTTCCGTTGAGCCCTAGCTGCCACGCACCGCCTGTCATAAACGACCACTCGGTGGCACCAGTGGGGGCGTAGTTGCCGGCTTCGGCCAGTGCACATATATCGACCGGCGTCTTATCGGTATGGCCGGTCTTAAAGATATAGACCATGGTGAGGCAAGTGGGACCGCAAGCGTTTTCGCGAATAGTGCCACCGGCATAGGGCAGCTCCGACCATGCGGGGTCAATTTGGTAGATGTGGGGCATGGTGCCGGCCTGCCATTGCGAGCGTGGGGTCGAGAACGCAAAGGAGTAACCGGGCGCGACGGGAGCTTTAAGCAGCTTGTCCTCGGCAGTGGGCTCGAGACCGGCTGATCCGTGAGAGATACAGGATCCCAAAAACACAAAGACGAGGCAGGCGGCGATGGAGCAAAGCACAAGGCGTAGGCGGCGGGCCGGAAGCGCGTGGCTTGTGGTATGCGACGCGGGGCGAGGGGCGGAATTGCCGCGATCGCGTTGAGGTCGCGAAAAGGAACGCTTAACGTAGTAGTCGGTCTTACGGCTATCGTAGCGGCGTGGCTGCGATGTGTCGGTCTGGCGTTGGCGTGTGCTCGTACTCACGCGGTCTGACTGCTGCACGGTACGGCTTTGTTTCCGCGAAGAAGCCCCGAGCTGTTCTTGGGGGCGCTGCGGGTTGTCGTTGTCGGAGGTGCTTCTGGGCGTTGGCGTGGTGCGGCCGGCAAGGCGCACGCTTTGTGGCCGTTGGTCGCCGTCATTGTATCCGTATGCCATTCGAATCACCTTGCCTCATGTGTAACTTGTCTATCCTACATAAAAAGATGCACGACACATGGGTATGTGCGCCAAAAGCCTGACAAATGGTATGAACGTTGCCGCGCCGCGCGCCAAGCGTCACGGTAACAGGTATTCAAAAGCAGACAAGATGAAAGCGTCCAAGACGAATGACGTCTTCCGCCGTTCGTCCCAAAAACGGCGCCGCTCGTTTTGCAGTTCTGCCTTCGGTCGAGCCTTGGACGGCAATGCAATGCCAAGGCCGTATCTTAAAGCCACGAAATAAAAGCGCGCGGCAAAACAGACCGCGCAAGGGGTGACGCCAAAGAGGCGTCAATAAGGAAAGGAGGGGAACAATGGCGGACAAGAACGCAGAAGTTGCAGTCGAAGGTAACGGCGGCATGAAGAAAACGCTTTCGCTCTGGAACTTCTTCACCATCGGTTTCGGTGCCATCATCGGAACTGGCTGGGTTCTGCAGGTCGGCGACTGGATGGTCGTGGGCGGCGGTCCCGTTCCCGCTATGATCGCATTCCTCTTGGGTGCAATCTTTCTCGTGCCCGTCGGAGCTGTTTTCGGTGAGCTCACGGCTGCTATCCCCATCTCGGGCGGCATCGTCGAGTATGTCGATCGTAGCTTTGGCCGTACGCTGAGCTATATCACCGGTTGGCTCCTGGCCCTGGGCAACGGCATCCTGTGCCCGTGGGAGGCAATCGCTATCTCGACCCTCGTGTCCGAGATGTTCGGCAGCCTGCCCGGTCTTGAGTGGCTGCGTGCCGTCAAGCTCTATACCATCCTGGGCGCCGACGTTTACCTGTTCCCGACGCTGATCGCGCTCGGCTTTGCAACCTACGTCATCTTCCTCAACTTCCGCGGTGCCAGCTCGGCCGCCAAGCTGCAGGCCTTCCTGACCAAGGCCCTGCTCTGCGGCATGCTGCTCGCCATGGGCGTCTCGCTGTTCACCGGCTCGCCGGACAACGCCATGCCCGTGTTCTCCCAGGTCACCGGTGCTGGCGGCGGCAAGCCTGCTACCGAGGGCACCAGCCTGTTCGCAGGCATCGTTTCGGTCCTGGTTCTGACCCCGTTCTTCTACGCCGGTTTCGACACCATTCCTCAGCAGGCTGAGGAAGCGGCCGAGGGCCTCAACTGGAACAAGTTCGGCAAGATCATCTCCCTGGCCCTGCTGGCCGCAGGCGGCT
>DAWCEJ010000241.1:0-4103 GCA_052274955.1 Collinsella sp. | reverse complement strand
GGCGGAGATCACCAGTTCGAATCTGGTACGGGCTACCAAAATTGAACGCCCGGGCCTCGTAAGAGACCCGGGTTTTGTGTATTGACCGATATTTAAGGCGCGCGTTGAGTCTGCCGCCCGGACCGAGGAGTTGTCATGGACCTGCCTATCAGCTTGGAAGACATCACGTATGCCGAGAACTATCTGGCGCAGGGCGACCTGGCTACGGCGACGCCGCTGTTGGAGCGCCTGGTTGAGCTCGCCGAGGAGTATATCGACGCCGAGTGCAAGACGGAGGAGAAGCGCCAGTACTTTAGCTTCGACAGCAAGTTTGAGCGCCTGGCCTATCGCCGCGTGGAGAAGGATCCGCGCGAGCTGGTGCAGGTCGAGGTTCCCTTTGACCGCCTGTACTCCGACATGGCGTTTGCCTACATTCGCCAGCAGGATTATGTGAGTGCTCGGAATGCCCTGATGCAGGCCGTGCGTTGGGATCCCATGAACTGCAACTATCGCTTGGACTTGGCCGAGCTGTTCCGCGCGCTCGAGGACAAGCAGGAGTGGGCATCGCTCTCGTTCTCGGTGCTGGAGCGCGCGAGCGACGGTAAGTGCGCCGCACGCGCCTACACCAACTTGGGTCAGTACTTCTTGGAGCCCGAGACCGAGAACATTTCGGCTGCCGTGGGCTGCGCGCGTCTGGCGCTGCGCCTGGCGCCCAATGATGCGCATACGACGCGCCTGCTCAACAAGATCCATACCACCTATCCGGATGCCGCGGACGAGAGTGACGACCATGTGATGGGTGAGCTCGCCCTGCAGGGCGTGCCGACCTCGCCTTCGGCCGAGATCGCCATCTGCCTGATCATGTGCGCGACCGATGCTGCAAGCGACGGCGACAAGCAGGAGGCTACGCGTCTGACGGTCCGTGCCCGCGACCTGGTGGGCGAGGAGGCATGCGCGGCGATTATCAAGCTGGTGCGCGAGAGCGATGCCGAGCTTAATGCCGAGCGCAGGGCAAAGCGCGAGGCTGCGGGCTCAAACGCCGATGGTGCCAAGGAGGCCGGCGATGCCCAGTAAGCGCGAGCGCAAGCTCATTTCCAAGAATCGCTCGGCACATCACGAGTACTTTATCGATGAGACGTTTGAGTGCGGTATTGAGCTGAGCGGTACCGAGGTCAAGTCGATTCGCGAGCGCGCGTGCCAGATTACCGATACCTTTGCACTGATTCGTGGCGGGGAGTGCTGGCTCGTCGGCCTGCATATCCACCCTTATAGCCATGGTGGCGTGTGGAACCGCGACCCTGATCGCCGCCGTCGTCTGCTGCTGCACCGCAAGGAGATTGACTTTCTTGACGGCAAACTTCGCAACCGCGGCTATGCGCTGGTGCCGCTGGAGCTCTACTTTAATACCGACGGTCGCGTAAAACTGCTGCTGGGCCTGGGTCGCGGCAAGAAGCTCTACGACAAGCGCGAGGACATGGCCAAGCGTGATGTCCAACGCGAGATCGACCGCGCCCTCAAGGAACGTAACCGCTGACCGTCCTTCATAAGTTGCGGTGGAATACGGACTGGTTTGCCTGTTTGAGGGGCTATTCAGTCCCTATTTCACCGCAGCTGCGGGTGTCTCATCTTTCTTACTGTTCTGACACATATGTTTCAAAGGCGGCGTCCGTTATGGGCGCTGCCTTTTTTGTGGGTACATACATCCATGAGGTTCCAACCCGAGCTAGGGGAGTGATCGTTATGGACAAAACTGCGTTCTTTACCATGCCGAGCGGCCTGTACGTGGTGAGCGCCGCGGCAGACGGGCTGCGTGCCGGCTGCGTTATCAACACAGCGGTGCAGGTGACGTCCATGCCGCCGCGCATTTCGGTTGCAGTGAACAAGGACAACGTCACCTCGGGCGTCATCGCTTCGGCCAAAGCGTTCGCGCTGACCGTGATCGATCAGACCGCCGATATGCTCTACATCGGTAACTTTGGGTTCCGCACCAGCAGCGATTATGACAAGTTTGCCAAATACGAGACCCGCGAGACGGCTCTGGGCATGCCCTATGTGCCCGAGCACGCGGCGGCCCTGTTTAGCTGCCATTTGATCGACACTGTGGATGTTGGCACGCATCTGCTGTTTATCGGCGAGGTCGAGGATGCCGAGCGCTTGAGTGACGAGACGCCGCTCACCTACGATTACTACCATAAGGTCCTGAAGGGCAAGACGCCTCCGAAGGCGTCCTCGTATCAAGGCTAGAAATGTTTTAAAAATACTTGCATTATATTATTGAGAATCTATACTGATAAATGAAGTACATCACCAGTCGCGTTCGAGAGGAGAACATCATGGCTGAGGAGAAGAAGACGTATAAGTTCGTGTGCACCGTTTGCGGTTACGAGGTTGAGGTCGATACGCCCGAGCTGCCCGAAGATTACGTGTGCCCGGTTTGCGGCGTCGGTCCCGATCAGTTTGAGCTCGTCGAGGAGTAGCTCGCAGACACACGGCTCGTATCAACGCATAGCTCTGTCCAAGGGCCTCGGTCGAATTCTCGGCCGGGGCCCTTTTCCTCCGTCCCCAAGGGATCACGGTTGCTGTTGGCCGATCCTGTCTGTTGTGAGTCCGGCCGACCTTTTGTCTCAATCTGTAACATCTAGCAGTGAAAACGGGGTCTACGTGTTACAGATTGAGACAAACGGAGCTATCCCTCGGAATGATCTCGATCTGTAACATCTAGACATCAAAAGCGGGTCTTCCTGTTACAGATCGAGACATTTGCCTGGGTAGGTGTCCCGCCCCATTACATCCCTGTCAACAACACGACATCGAGAATCGTCACGATGACACCGATCCCTACGAGCAGCGCGTTGAGCGGGCGCGAGTTGGCGTATTTACCCATGACGCGGGGCGAACTGGTGAGTCGTATGAGCACAAAGACCGTAATCGGCAGCTGAAGCGACAGCAGTGCCTGACTCCAAATGAGACCCTCAAAAGGATTCGGGACGACCAAGCACGCCGCCACTGCGCCGACGAAACAGGCCGCCACCCCGATCGAGGAATGTCGGTCGTGTATGTCGTATTCCTCGTCGAACATGCCCGCGGTGATGGTGCCCGCCGCCATACCCGCCGTCACACTACTCGAGAGGCCCGCAAACAGCAGCGCCACGGCAAAGATGGTCGAGCTTGCCGGGCCCAGAATGGGGGAGAGCGTG
This sequence comes from Collinsella sp., assembly GCA_052274955.1. Classification (GTDB taxonomy): domain Bacteria; phylum Actinomycetota; class Coriobacteriia; order Coriobacteriales; family Coriobacteriaceae; genus Collinsella. The sequence goes on along the minus strand of DAWCEJ010000241.1, from coordinate 927 downwards.
GCCGCTGCGACGGCGAGGTCGTCTACGACCATGCCGTGCGCAAAGAAGGTCGTTGCGGCAAGGATGACCATGGCCGAGTTGATTGCCCAGCCCACGCCCATCGAAAAGAGCGTGTCAAAGAGCTCGTAGCGCAAGCGTTCTTCAATAACTTGCTCGCCTTGGCCTTCGAAGTGCATGGATTGGATGACCTCGGAGTGCAGAAAAAGGTTGTGGGGCATTACGACCGCACCCAGGACACTCACGATAATCGCGGCAGAGCCAGTGGGCATACTGGGCGTGATCCAGCTTGCGGCGGCTTGCGGCCAGTCGACCTTGACTAGTGCAAGCTCGGCCAAAAACGAGAGTCCTATCACGCCGACGAAGGCGATGATCCAGCGTTCGGCATGCTTGTAGGAGTTCGTCATGAGCATCGCCATCGATACTGCCGCCATGATGACGCAGCCCGCGCGCACGGGCAGCCCAAAGAGCATTTGAAGGGCAATCGCGCCACCCAGGACTTCGGCCATGGCGGTGGCGACAGTCGCGAGATAGGCACTGGCGAGTACCGTGCGTCCAACGAAGCGGGGGAGGTAACGTGTCGTGGCCTCGGCAAGGCAGGCGCCCGTGGCGATACCCAGGTGCGCCGCGTTGTGCTGCAGCACAATGAGCATAATCGTGGACAGCGTGACGATCCACAGCAGCGCGTAGCCAAACTGCGAGCCCGCGGCCATATTGGAGGCCCAGTTGCCCGGGTCGATAAAGCCGACGGTCACGAGCAGCCCGGGGCCGATATGCCGCGCAATGTCTAGGCCTCCGTGACCACCGGTGCGTCGGGAGCCAAAATGTTGTTTGAGATGGTTGAGCATGGTGCGCTCCTGCGTATGGGCGGCGTGACGTCGCATCTGGGTCGTGCGGCGCCACGCGTCGGATTTGGGTTGGGGCTACTTG
>DAWCEJ010000240.1:0-5095 GCA_052274955.1 Collinsella sp. | reverse complement strand
AGCCGATACCGCCCAGAATGCCCACGCCGGCAATCATGTGCCAGTTGACATTGTGCGGCAGCTCGCAGGCCTTAAGCTTAACCAGGGCAAACGTCATACCAAAGATGCCGATCGGCTTGCCCAGCAGCATGCCAAAGTACACGCCGAGCGTCACCGGATCGGTGAGCAGCGTGCTCATGTCCACGCCCACTAAGCGAACCTGAGCGTTTACGAACGCAAAGATCGGCAGGATCACAAAGTTGACCGGCGTGGAGATCAGACGCTCCATACGGATAAGCGGCGGGGTCACGCGGTGCATGACGCGCTCGACCTTGGTAGTCGAGACGGTAAAGTCATGCTGGCCCAGGATGTGTGCCTCGTCGTCGTAGCGGTCATCGAGCAGCGGCAGGCACTCGCCCAGCCAATCGGTGAGACTATCGAGCTTGACGCCGCACTTGGCCGGAATGGTGAAGGCCAGGATGACGCCAGCAAGCGTGGCATGTACGCCGCTCTTGAACATGCAGAACCACAACAGCAGCCCCAGTACCGAATACGGGGCAAGGCGGTAATGCTGCGTCTTGTTGAGCCACACGAGCGCGCAGGTCACAAGCGCGGCGGCGCCCAACCAAAACGGATTGGGGCTCTGACCGTAGAAGATGGCGATGGCGGCGATGGAGATCAGGTCGTCGGCGATAGCGAGCGTCGAGAAGAACACGCGCACGCCGTTGGGAACGCGGTTGCCCAAAAGCGACAGCACGCCCAGCGCAAAGGCAATATCGGTTGCCATGGGGATGGCCCAACCGTTGCGGGCGCCGGCATGGTTAAAGATCAGGTAGATGCAGGCGGGAACGACGACGCCGCCCACCGCCGCCAACATGGGAAGCATGGCTTGACGCGGATTCTTGAGCTCGCCGACCGTCATCTCGTACTTAAGCTCAATGCCCACCAACAAAAAGAAAATCGCCATGAGGAAGTCGTTGACGAAAAGCTCAACGGTGAGACCAGCCGTAAGGTTGCCCAGACCCACATACAGCGGGGTCTCCAAAAAGTGATGGATGGCCTCGTAGGCATCGGTATTGGCGCAGATGACGGCGGCGATGGCGGCGATCACCATGACGGCGGCAGAAATGGTGCCGTTCTCGGCAATGCGCTCCCAGATGTCGTGACGTTCAAAGCGCTTGCGCTCACGAACATTGAACAGCTGCTCAGTTGCTGCCATGGGCGGCTCCTTTCACGGGAAAGCTCCCGTCTTAAAAAAGCACGGCCCGCCCAGATGGCGGCGCCGCGCTCTAACGTATTACGCTTGCATCTAGCCTACCCTGCGCGACAAGCGCGCAAGCGCGGCCGAAAAGCGGAACCACAGGTTGAACATTATTTGCTCAACGGCACAGGCACGCCTGTCCAAGAGACGACGCGGCGACGTGCACAAAAAAACGACCGGAGCGCGGGGCGTCCGCGATCCGGTCGGGGCGTTTGGTCAACTAAACCTAGCAGGCGGCCATGATGGGGGCAGCGACCTGCTTCTTACGGGAGAGGACGCCCGGCATCCAGACGCCGTCGTGCTCGTCGGCAATGCCCAGGCCCTTCTGAGCAGCCTCGGTCTCGCCCTCGAGCAGGACCTGCGAGCCCTCCTCCATGATGTCGGTGATGCACAGGACAATGCCGTCGGCGCCCTTCTCGGCGGCGTAGGCGCGCATGGCCTCGCGGATCTCGTCGATCATGCCGAGTGCGCGGCTCTTGTCGACGGTCTCGTACTGGCCAATGAGCAGCTTCTTGCCAGCGGACTCGAACATCTTGATGTCGTTGCCGACCATCTCGGCTGCAGTGAAGGAGCCGGACGGACGGGTGAGGAAGACCTCCATGCCAAACTTGACCGGGTCGACGCCCACCTGCTCGCCGAGCTTGGCGGCGACGGCGCGGTCGACATCGGTGGTGGTGGGGCTCTTGAGCATGAGCGTGTCGGTCATCATGGCCGAGAGCAGCAGCTTGGCCTGGACGTCGGAAAGCTCAACGCCGAGCACGCCGGCGAGCTTGGTGACGATGGTGCAGCTGGAGCCCCAGGGCAGGCAGATGTAATGCAGCGGGCCGGCGGTCTCGAAGTCGCCGATGCGGTGATGGTCGACAACGCCAAAGACCGTGGCGTCCTTAAGACCGGCGACGGACTGGGCAGACTCGTTGTGGTCGGTGAGAACGACGAGCTGACCGGCCTCGACGGACTCGATCACGCGGGGCTCGGCAATGCCGGCGTCGGCAAGCAGCTTGGCGGACTCGGCCGGAAGCTGACCAAGGGCGCAGGCCTCGTAGGTGTTGCCGGCATACTCAACCTGGTTGAGCAGCTGGGACAGGACGACGGCGCTCATGATGGCGTCGTTATCGGGGTTCTGGTGACCAAAGACAAGAACGTTTGCCATGGATATCCTCCACTTGATATGTGTACTTGGACGTAGCTATGGTAGCACGCCGATGCCGAGCCTTCGCAGACGGAAGGGCCACGGCATATTTTGGGGCGCAGGCACGGGGGCCAAGGCTGTCCCTTTTGCACCATGTTGGTGCAAAGTAACCTGTCCCCCTTGCACCAACTATTTGCCGGCGGCGCGCAGGGCTACGTAGGCGGCACCGATGATGCCGGCGTCGTTTTCGAGCGAAGCGACCTTAATGGGCGTCTCGCGCGAGGCGGAAAGCGCGTACTGCTTAAAGTGCTCGCGGACCTTGTCGAGGTAGACATCGGCCGAGGCGGAGGCGCCGCCGCCGATGAGGAACATCTCGGGATCAACCACGTTGGCGATAAGCGCCAGTGCGCGGCCGAGATAGTCGGCCAGGGTATCGGCCGCGGCCAGCGCGAGCTTGTCGCCCTCGCGGCAGGCCTGGAACACGTCCTTGGAATCAGAAGGCCCAGTGAGCTCGATGGGCTCGACGCCGGCCTTTTTGCACTCGGCAAGGTAGTTGCTCACCACGCCGGTGGCGCTGGAATACTGCTCCAGGTGGCCATGTCCGCCGCAGCCGCAGGTGCGCTCCTCTTCGGGGTTCAGGCACATGTGGCCAATCTCGCCGCCGGCGCCCACAACGCCCGACACCACGTCGCCGTTGACGATAACGCCGCCACCCACGCCGGTACCAATGGTGACCATCACCACGTTCTGTACGCCCTTGGCAGAGCCGAGCCAGGCCTCGCCCATGGCAGCGGCGTTGGCATCGTTCTCGTATTTAACAACCGCGTCGGGGCAGTGCTCCTGAATGGCGACTCTTAGCTCGGGCAGGTTAATGGCAATGTTGGCCTTGACCTTGGCATCGCCCGATGCCGGGATGGGGCACGGAACGGCCAGGCCAATACCCGCCACAAAGGCGCGCGGAATCTGGGCCTTGGCGACCACCTGGTCGATAGCCTCGGTCACCGCGGCAAAGCCCGCGGCGTCAACGATAGGCGGCGTGGGCACGCTGGCCTTGGCCAGCAGGTTACCATCCTCGTCGAACAGGCCCTCCTTAACCGAAGTGCCGCCGACGTCGATGCCGATGTAATACTGCTTAGGTTCCATGGGAGCCCGCCTTTCTCGTTTAAACATTGCCTGTATGGTACCGCTCCCAAGGCAAAAACCTGCCAAAAAGGGACAGGTTTGTTTTGGCAGGTTTTATCTGTGAAAACGCAGGGCATGGTATTTGGTTCGTTGGGCGGTAAAACGGCTCAACCCCATCCTCGAGTCGATCAATTTGCTCAATACCACATTATTCGAATGCATATTCATTTAGAGCGCTCTAGTTTTTAAAGAGAGGCGTTTTTTAATTAAACCTTTCTCGAACTTTTCAAAAACGCAATAGGGATGCTTAGGTGTTGACTATACTTTCTTCTGTACTCAATCAAGCCGGAAAGGAGGTTCCATGATTCCCAAATACGAGGCGATAGCTGCAGATATCCGTCGAAGCATCGAGGACGGCTCCCTTAAGCCGGGCGACAAGCTACCCACCGTCGTTGAGTTCTGCGAGCTCTATAGCGTTTCCAAAATCACCGTCAAACGAGCTATCGAGCAGATCACCGAGGAGGGCCTTGTCACCAGCCGGCGCGGGTCGGGCACCTACGTTAAGGACACGGCGGGTCTCCCCGACCAGGCATTTTTCCAGGGCAAAAATGACCGCGCCCAGGGTTTTTCGTATGAGCACCGCGGGGAGAAGGTGACCTCGGTGGTCTACGATTTCTCGATTGTCAATCCACCGGCGGACGTCGCTACTCAGCTGGGAATTGCCGAGGACGACTTTGCCTATCACATCGTGCGCGTGCGCCAGGTCAACGAGAAGCCCATCGTCATCGAGTACACCTACATGCCTCTCGAGCTGATACCGGGCCTTAAAAAGAAAGACCTGTATGGATCGGTCTACAGCTTCATCCGCGAGCAATGCGGGCTGAAGATTTCGAGCTTCCACCGCACCATCCGCGCCGTAGCGGCAACCGAGGAAGAGGCTGAGCGCCTGGACACCGAACCCGGCGCTCCCCTGCTCGAGCTCAACCAGATTGGCTTTTTGGATAGCGGCAACGCCTTTGAGTACTCGATTTCGCGCAACGTCGGCGACCGCTTTGAGCTGCACAACGTAACGTTGGCATAGGTTTTTGTAGTCATGCGGGCGCACGTTATGGCTCGTTTAGAGTGGGCGACCGCACAACACCATGGGGGTATGAACATGTCCGATTTGATTAAACTGACGCCGATCTTCCACGAGAAGATCTGGGGCGGCCGCCAGCTCGAAACCGTATTTGGTTACGACATTCCCGAGGGTCCCATCGGTGAGTGCTGGGCCATCTCGGCACACCCCAACGGCGACTGCCAGATCGCGGAGGGCCCGTATGCCGGCCACACACTGTCGTGGCTGTGGGCCGAGCACCGCGAGCTCTTTGGCAACTGCGAGGGCAAGGAGTTCCCGCTGCTCATTAAGATCCTGGACGCCAAGGACGACCTTTCGATCCAGATTCATCCCAACGACGAGTATGCCGCCGAGCATGAGAACGGTAGCCTGGGCAAGACCGAGTGCTGGTACGTGCTGGACTGCGAGCCCGGCGCCACGATTATCGTCGGGCAGCGCGCCAAGGATCGTGCCGAGGCCGCACAGATGATCGAAGACGGCCACTGGG
>DAWCEJ010000239.1:0-1878 GCA_052274955.1 Collinsella sp. | reverse complement strand
ATAGCCTCCCGCAGACCTCTGCGTATATTCAAGCGCGCCTGACCGAGATGGAAATCCCATTTGCCACGCTCGTCGACGGCTCCTGTGTTGTGGGCCTTGTCGGCGCCGGTGCCGCCGCGGCCCAGGGCAATGGCGTCTGCACGGACGAACAGGCCGGTACGGTCATCATGCTTCGCGGCGACATGGATGCCCTGCCCGTTGTCGAGGAATCGGGCGAGCCTTTCGCTTCCACCAACGGCTGCATGCACGCTTGTGGCCACGATATGCATGCGACGGCGCTGCTCGGCGCGGCCCGTTTGCTCAAGGCCCGCGAGTCCGAGCTTGTCGACGCTAACGCCACAGTTAAGTTGCTGTTCCAGCCGGGCGAGGAAACCTTTGAGGGTGCCCGCGCCGCCATCGCCGACGGTCTGCTGCAGAACCCGCGTCCCCAGGCCGCCTTTGCCATGCATGTCAACAGCCAGTCGCCGCTTGGCCTGGTGCTCTATGGGAGTCCGGCGCTCTCGGGCGTGTACGGTTTCCGCATCACGCTGCAGGGCAAGGGTGGCCATGGCTCGAGCCCCGAGATTTGCATCGACCCCATCACGGCCGGCGTGCATGTGCACCTGGCGCTTCAGGAGCTTATCTCTCGCGAGGTGCCGGCGGCCAAGGAGGTCGCGCTTACCGTGGGTAAGTTCGCTGGCGGTTTGGCGGCCAACGTCATCCCCGACACCTGCGTGCTCGAGGGAACGTTGCGCGGCTTCGATGTCGAGCTCATGGCTCACCTTAAGACCCGCATCGCGGAGGTCGTCAACGGCGTTGCCGCAACATATCGTACGCCGGCAACCATCGAGATGCTTTCGGACGTTCCGCCGCTCGCGCTCGACAGCGATATGACCCAGGCCTCGCTTGGCTACGTGGGCGCGGTGCTGCCCAAGGCTGCCTTCCTGCCGCTATTCCACGCCATGGCGAGCGAGGATTTCGCACTTATCTCGAGCGAGATCCCAAGTGCGTACTTTACGGTGGGCGCGGCCGTGACCGATACGGACGAGCATTTTGCCCAGCATCATCCCAAGGCGCGCTTTAACGATGCCGAGCTTCCCCTCGGCGCCGCGGCCTATACCGCCGTCGCTTTGGGCTATATCGCCGACCACCGGTAGCACCCAACCTTGCCTTTCAAGCCTGCGGGCATGGCCGTAAGGCCTATGCCCTTGTCTTTCAAGGCAATCTTGGGTGCTACCGGCGCCCGGCGCCGGCTATTCGTTTGTTAAATAAGGAGCAGTATGTCCCAGCAGCGTAAGTTCTTCCCCGGCTGGCTCGTGGTGGCCTCCGGCTTTGTGATCATGGCCACGTGCTACATCATTTTCGTCAACTGCATGAGCCTGTTCCAGCCGTTGATCGTCAGCGACCTGGGCATTTCCCTTGCGCAGTACACCATCTCCAACGCCCACTAGCGCTGCGTCTAAGCAGTTTGGCATGGCCGACTTGGGTAAGGTCACGGGCACCATTACCTCGTTCGAGATGGTCGGCGGCACCGTGGGCGCCATTGTCTCGGGCGTGCTGTTCGATGCCACGGGCTCCTTTGCGAGCACCTGGATTGTGTGCCTGGCGTGCTCCGTGGTCATGCTCGTGTTCCTGCTGGCGTCCGAGCCCATCGCTGCCAAGCTGCGCGCGAGCGTGGCAGGGGAGTAGGTAGGCCAAAGCGCATCGCCGCTTGTCCGTTTGTCTGCGGCCGCCCTGGGAGCCGAATGGCTGCTCGTACCATCGTTCGGTTTCCACGGCGGCCACGGGCGCACAAAAATGATCTGCTTTCCTCCGTCCCCTACGGATCACGTGATGATCCCCTGGGGACGGAGGAAAACGAATCGGCTGCCGCGGCGGCGCGTCTGACCGAACGAGGGT
>DAWCEJ010000238.1:0-7866 GCA_052274955.1 Collinsella sp. | reverse complement strand
GGCGTAGCCTGCGGCCCATAGCGTAAAGAAGCTCAGCAAAAAAGCCGTACGCGAATAGAAGCCGTTGGGGACGCGCATGCCGCACCAGATGTACTCGAGCGGGCTCAAAACGGAGCTTGCGATGAGGATTGCTGCGGCGACGAGCGTTGCGATACGCATCTTGATCGAAACCTTGCGGTTCAACAGCAAGCTCAGCGCAAGCAACATCATGATGATGCCGCAATAGAACTGCGGCGTGCCGTCGTTGTTTACCCACATGCAGGGGATAAAGCCCCTGATAAGCGATTTGAGGCCGGTTTTGAGTAAGGGGCCGAGTGCTAGTACGGGGCCGCCCTTGGACATGGCGAGGATGGTTGGCAGGAAGGTCCAAGCGGACAGAAGCAGCCCAAGGATGATGGCCGCGGCGAATCGCAGAGCGCGATCGAGCATGAGCTTCCGGCTAAAACCTTCCGCAGCAACGTAATCGACAAATTCGACCAGTACGAAGATGCACAGGAACAGGATGCTGATATAGGCCGTGTACCAGCAGAACATGACGTTCAGCGCCGTGGCGATGACAAGGCGCGCCATGCGCTGCTTACGGATGAGCTCGTAACAACCGTAGGCGCAAACGGGAAGCAGGATCAGGCAGTCAATCCAGAGCGGGTTGCGCAGGTTGCTGACGGTCCAACTGCAAAACGTGAACGACGTGGAAAGCAGGAATGCCGCGGACTTGGATAAGCCAAAGCGCTTTTGCACATACCAAGCGCTGCTGACGTGAATGCATCCGAGCTTGAGCGCGGTGATAACAAATACGAAGAGCGTGAGCTTGTCTGCAGGAAACAAAACACAGAGCAGGTTGAAGGAGCTCGCGAGGTAGTAGCTATAGAGCCCCCATGTGTTCATGCCGAGTCCCTGTGAGAAGGAATAGCGAAGATTCGCTTCGCCCAAAAGGACGCGTCGGAACCACGCGAAGAAGTCGATGTATTGGTACTTGAGGTCGTTGGTGAGGAACGAGTTGTCGCCAAAGGGATAGACATGCCCCGCTATGGCAAGCGCGACAAAGAGCGCGATGGAAAACGTGAAGCAGACAGCGTAGAACGCAACGTTCTTGAGCGTGCTGTTATTGAGCCGTGTCATCAGATTCCTCATTGGACTCTCGAATGATATAGATGGGGCGGCGTTTGGTCTCCAGATAGGCCTTTGCCAGGTATTCGCCGATAATTCCCAGGCACAGAAGCTGCATGCCGCCAAACAGCGTAATGAGGCAGGCGAGTGAGGGCCATCCGCCGACAGGGTCACCCCAGACAAGCGTTTTGACCAGGATGACGATGAATCCCAGAATGGCGATGAGGCAGAATATGATGCCCGTGAGGGCGGCAAGGGAGAGTGGCGCCGTAGAGAACGCGACGATGCCATCGATGGAATAGAGGAGTAGCGACCAAAAGCTCCACTTGGTCTCGCCGGCAACGCGGTTGACGTTTACGTAGGGGAGCCACTTGGTTCTAAAGCCGACCCAGCCGTAAATGCCCTTAGAGAATCGGTTGTATTCGCCCATGGAGATGATGGCGTTGACCATGGGGCGCTTCATGAGCCTAAAATCGCGCGCTCCATCGACGATGTCGGCCTTGGAAATGCGGTTGAAGATCTTGTAGAACATGCGGGCGCAGAACGACCTGATGGGAGGCTCGCCTTCGCGGGTGGTCCTGCGCGTGGCGACGTTGTCGTAGTCCTCGGTTTGCAGGATCTCGTACATTTGCGGCAGGAGCGAGGGCGGGTCCTGCATGTCGGCATCCATGGTGGCGACATAGTCGCCCTTTGCATGCTGGAGTCCGGCAAACAGCGCAGCCTCTTTACCAAAGTTGCGCGAGAAGGAATACCAGTGGATGGCGTATGGATGTGCCGCCGCGGCCTCGGCTTTCATGACGGTGAGTGTTGCGTCCATTGAGCCATCGTCGACGAGGACCGCTTCGAATGAGATTTCGGGGTGTACTTGCGTCATGGCGTGGACAACGCCGTCGAGCTCTTTGAGAAAGATCGGAAGCGATTCCTGCTCGTTGAAGCACGGAACGACGATGGAGATGAGCGGCATGGCGATTTACCTCTCGTTCGTTTTGTCGCTGCGATAGTCATCGAAGGCGTATTTGCTGTACACGTTGACTTCCCACTGCTTTTTTTCGACCTTTGCTACGGAGTCGAGGATGAATCCGGTAGCGAGGCTCAGACCGCACAGGAACATAAACGAGGCGGCGAGCATGGCGGTAGGGAAGCGCGGGACGAGGCCGGTCTGGAAATACTCGACAACGATGGGCATGCCGAGGGCGAGGCCGATAAGCGCGAATAGAATTGCGACCAGGGTGAAGAACTTCAGCGGGCGGTAGTCCTTGAATAGCGTGCCAATCATCGCAACGACTTTAATGCCATCGCTGACGGTGTTGAGTTTGGACTCGGAGCCCGCGGGACGGTCGCGGTACTCGATGGGCACATCTTTGATGCGCCAGCGGTGGGCGACGGCGTGGATCGACAGCTCGGTTTCGATCTGGAAGCCCTCGGAAAGCACGGGGAAGGTTTTGACGAATGGACGGCTCATGGCGCGGTAACCGGTCATGACGTCATCGAAGCTGTAGCCGTAGATCCACTTGATCATGGCTCGTACCAAGTTGTTGCCAAAGCCGTGGAAGGCGCGCTTGTTTTCCTCGGCGTAGGTGCCGTTGGAAAGGCGATCGCCCACGGTCATGTCGGCCTTGCCGCTAAGGATGGGCTCGCAAAGGGCTTTGGCCGCTTCGGCGGGGTAGGTGTCGTCGCCGTCGACCATCAGGTAGCAATCGGCATCGATATCGCGAAACATCTGGCGGCAGACGTTGCCCTTGCCCTGACGCGGCTCAAAGCGGACCGTCGCGCCATGTTCTTCTGCGATGCGGGAAGTCTCGTCCGACGAGTTATTGTCATAGACATAAACCGTCGCCTGCGGAAGCTCGCGGTGAAAGTCGTCGATGACCTTACCGATCGTAAGTGCTTCGTTGTAGCAGGGGATAATGACGGCAATGGATTCAGAATTCACTCAATGCTCCTTTGAATTTCAATCTCTGAAAGTATAGCCGTTTGCGCCTGGCATCCTAAGATGTGGGTTAGTTCTCCAGTTTTGTTGCGCGATTCGTTTGCCTGTCTGTCGGGTCTATACTGTTCGTTTGTCAACGATTACGAGTAAAGGAGTTGCATCCGTGTCGGATCAGACAAAGCAACAAGAAACTCGCAGTCTGCCTGCGACGTTTGCTAAGAACGAATTTGAGAAGGACGCGTTTATCCTTCGTCAGCTGGTTACCAAGGATTTTAAAATTAAGTATCGTCGCAGTGTTTTGGGCGTTGCGTGGTCGGTGCTCAACCCGCTGCTGATGATGATCGTCATGGCCATCGTGTTCTCGACGATTTTTGCCCAGGGTCGCAACGGCTCCATTACGCCCGAGATGTACCCGCTGTACTTGATCGTGGGTAACGTCACCTTTGCCGTCATGTCAGAGTCCACGAACCAGGCGCTGACGTCGATCGTGGGCGCAGCTCCGCTGCTCAAGAAGGTCAAGGTTCACCGCTGGGTCTTCCCGGTGCAGAAGGTGCTCTTCTCGCTGGTCAACTTTGCCTTCTCGCTGGTCGCAGTTGCCATTGTTATGCTGTGGTTCCGTGTTATGCCTTCGTGGCACTTGATCCTGCTGCCTGTTTGCCTTTTCTTGCTTATGTGCTTCTGCATGGGCCTGGGCATGATGCTCTCGGCGCTCACCGTTTTCTTCCGCGATGTTATGCATCTGTGGAGCGTCGTCATTACGGCGTGGACCTATATCACGCCCATCTTCTGGACGACCGACTTCGTCGCGCAAATGCCCCATATCGTACGCATCCTGGTCTATGCGAACCCCATGTACAACTACCTGCAGTTTATGCGTGACATCTTCCTGTTCCAGACCACGCCTTCGTTCTTGACGCTTGGTATGTGTGTCGCCTGGGCGGTTCTTGCGCTTGTTATTGGCTACACCGTGTTCCATAAGTCCGAGCGCAAGTTCATCCTCTACATCTAAGGAGTGCTGTGATGACTGAATCTGTTGTTGATTACAGCGAGCAGCCTCTGGCTGTCGAGGTCGACGACGTCACCATGATCTTTAACATGGCGTCCGAGTCGCTGACCAACCTCAAGGAGTATTTCATTAAGCTTGCCAAGCACGAGCTGTTCTTTGAGGAGTTTAGGGCGCTCAAGCACATTTCGTTTGATATTCATCGCGGCGAGGTCGTGGGCCTGGTGGGCACCAATGGTTCCGGCAAGTCTACGATGCTCAAGATTATCGCCGGCGTGCTTGAGCCCAGCGAGGGCAGCGTTAAGGTGCATGGTAACATCGCGCCGCTGATTGAGCTTGGTGCCGGCTTTGACCCCGAGCTGACGGCGCGCGAGAACATTTATCTAAACGGCGCGCTGCTCGGCTATACCAAGGAGTTCATCGACGCCAACTTTGACGGCATTATCGAGTTCGCTGAGCTGCAGAACTTTGTCGACATGCCGCTTAAGAACTTCTCCTCGGGCATGGTGGCGCGTATCGCCTTTGCAATCGCGACGATCACCGAGCCCGATATTCTGATCGTTGACGAGACGCTGTCCGTCGGCGACGTGTTTTTCCAGCAGAAGTGCGAGGCACGTATTCAGCACTTTATCCAGAGTGGCGACGTGACGGTTCTGTTTGTTTCGCACTCCATGGAGCAGGTCGAGCGCATTTGCCAGCGCGCCGTTTGGATTGAGAAGGGCGACCTTCGCATGGACGGCCCGGTTGATGAGGTCTGTAAGGCGTACCGCGAGCAGTTCAACTAGGTTATAATTACTTGCGCCTGGCACGCGTGCGTTTGCTTGGGCGTGCGGTTATTTGCTCCATTAGCTCAGTTGGATAGAGCAGGGGACTTCTAATCCCAAGGTCGACGGTTCGAATCCGCCATGGAGCACCATCGTTTATTAAGCCCAGACCGCTTGGTGGTCTGGGCTTTTTCACATGCCGGTGTTCTTTGTTCTTGCCGGGTATACGTTTAGGCCGAAGCCGTGGCGTGAGCTGCTATTGTGCTGCTGATGTGGATTGGTTATACGGCGCGCCAAAGGGGGCTGGAGCCGAGCGTGAGCAAGCCTCTGCTTATGACGCTGCCAGCATCGTGGTTCTTCGCGTCAATCGTACGCTGTGCCTGCGATATTGGATTGGCGTACGTGATCAAGAAGGCGTAACAAAAGCGGGGAGGACCAACTTGGCCCTCCCCGCTGTATCTAGTCTGCCTTCAGGCACTCGGGCAAGACGTTTGCAACTGCATTCATCGCCTGCGGCCTCAGGTACTGCTCATTGAGCTTTACCTTTCTGTAGGCGTAGCGAGTGTCTGCCGAGTATTTGATCAACACATCGGTGAAGAACCGCTCCCAGCTCAGGTAGTCGCGGCTTTCGATATAGCTTGAGGGATCCTCGAGGATTTTTAAGATATCGTTACTGGGAATGAGGCCAGATTGCAGGAGTGTCCACTCGAATGATTCGGGGAGGAACAAGCGTACGTTCTTGTAAACGCGCTGTCCGAGCACCTTTTCGATGTAGGGACCAAATGCTGCTCCGTCTCCAATAGCAAGGATGTTTTGCTCGGGACATTCGTGAATCGTACGTTTTAGATTCGCAACGCCGGTGGCGGTATAGCAGGGGATCCCGAGTCGGTTGCAAAGAGCGTCGTAGAATTGATAGCCAGATTTGCTATCCTCGACAACTACGGCGTCGGGTACCTCGAATCCAACATTTAGATCCTGATACAGCATACTTGCCGTGTGGTCATATAGCGGCTTGGTCACCGAGTAGAAGCGCCTGTCGCTCTTGCGGCCATTGATTGTTTTACTTGTCGTGTTGACTAGCTTCAGGATCTCATCAACGCTGTAGGGGAGCTCGTTGGCATCGCGACGAGATATCAGAACAAAATAGTTGGACGAGCCGTTGACGGCTTTGGCGAAGTCCTTTGAGTAGATAAACTCGTTACCCTCATCTAGAAAGACGATTGAATCTTCGATGATCGATAGCTCGCGCTCCCAGCGTCTGCCGGAAAGCGTTTCGCAAGGCACGTCGCAACTGAGTGCAACGCCGCTTTCCGGTCCTCGGTCGTTGTAGTCGCGAATCATCGAGATGAGCATCGTTTTACCCGTGCCGCTGTTGCCGCGTATAAAGGAAATATTGCGCTTAAACGTGAGTGTGTATTTGACCTTTGCACGCTCTACGACAACGGTATGCGTTCCCTTCATTACTCATCAACATCCAAAAAGTCATTCGTGGCGCCGACAAACTCCTGCATGTTTCTGACGATGCGGCCATCGTTTTCAATGCGGATTTCAAAGCTCTTCCAGGGGAATTTCATGATGTGGTATAAGGTCACCATCACATCCTGCTCTTTGCCGATCTTGAGTAGCCAGCGGGCACAGTTGTCTCCGCAGGTGGATGCGTTGAACACCATATTTGGGAGATTGCGCACCAGCAGCAGCGTCTTAACGCCGCCGGACAGTTCGAGTGGGGTGATCGAGCCCAGCTGTTTGCTTACGATGTTGTGGGGACCGATGAGCTCTGATCCGTCCACGCTTTTAATAATCTGTGCGGCCATAGGGTCTTCGAACCATGAGTCCAAGTATGAGTTCCTAAAATAGGTTTCGGTATCGTAGATGGAACCGGGGTAATCCCCCAGATGGATGCTTAACATGCGCGTCTCCAGACGTTGTGTGACTGCAATGATTATATGCCAGTAATAAAGTGCCGCCAGTAGCGAGGTTGCTGCTGGCGGCACTGGCATTATTAGCGTGTGAATCGCGTTGATGGATTTGCTCGCGAGGCTACTTTTCGAGACGTTCCCTCAGCAGCTCCAGCGCGTGGGCGTAGCCTTGCAGGCCCTCGCCGGTGATGGTGGCGAAGCAGGCTAGGCGGGCGTAGCTCACCTGGCGGAAGTCTTCGCGCGTCTCTACGGCGCTGATGTGCACCTCGACGGCAGGGATGGCAACGGCCTTGAGGGCGTCGAGGATCGCCACGCTCGTATGCGTGTAGGCAGCCGGGTTGATGACGATGCCGTCGACCTTGCCGTAGGCCTCCTGGATCTTGTCGACGATGTTGCCCTCGTGGTTGGACTGGAAGACCTCGACCTCGTCGAAGCCCTGTGCGGCGCCCGCTTCCTGGCAGATCTGCACTAAGCGGTCGTAGTTGTCGCTGCCATAGATGCCCGGCTCGCGAATGCCGAGCATGTTGAGGTTGGGGCCGTTGATGACGAGTGCTTTCATGGTTGCTTCCTTTGCAGTCGAGAAACCACCACAAAGGTGCCTGTCCCCTTTGTGGTGGTTTTTTTAGAGAGCGGGTGGGAGGGTGTCGAGGAGGGCTTGGGCGGTATTGGCGGCGCAGTCGCGTGAGTCGATGATGTGGTCGGCCCAGGCGCGGTAGCGTGGCATACGTTGTTCCGCGAGCTTATCGATGCCGTCGCGTGCGGTGATGGGGCGGCCCTTGTGGGCGAGCTCTTCGAGCTTGCGGTTGAGCATCACAATTTTGCTGTTCTGGTGCAGCAGCGGATAATTCTCGTCTCGCGTGACCACGCCACCGCCGGTGGAAAGCACCAGGCCGCTGCGCTTGGAGATGTCGGAGAGCGCCGCCGTTTCCTGCTCGCGGAAGGCCGCCTCGCCGCGCTCGACGATATAGTCGGCGCAGGGCATCCCCAGGCGTTCCTCAAGCGCGCGATCCAGGTCGATGTGCTCTCGCCCCGTGAGCAGGGCAATCTGCTCACCCACGCGGGTCTTGCCCGAGCCCGGCATGCCGATCAGCGCGATGTTCTGTTCGCGGCGTGACAAGCGCTCCGTTACGTCCAGGATGCGCT
>DAWCEJ010000237.1:0-17708 GCA_052274955.1 Collinsella sp. | reverse complement strand
TTGTGCACCTTAAGCTTGCGGCCCTTGGCATCGGTCGCCTCGGAGAGCGTCTTGAAGGCCTCCTGGCACTCCTTGTAGAACTTATGGTTGGGATCGTCGGTCCACATGCAGCAGACCTCGCCGGGCGCACTAAAGCATGCAACATCGTCCACGTGCCCGTTGGTCTCAAACGGGTCGATGCCGTCCTTGATCCAAATGACCTTCTCGATGCCCAGGTACTCGGCAAGCTTCACCTCGATCTGCTCCTTGGTGTACTGGGGGTTGCGGTCCTCATTGAGCAGGCACATCTCGGTGGTCACCACGGTGCCCTGGCCGTCGCAGTTAAACGAGCCGCCCTCGAGGATGTAGTCCTCGGGACGATAGCGGTTGACCTGCTCGAGCTGCGCCACCTGCAAGCCGCTGCTCGCATCCTTGTCCCACGGGAAATACAGACCGTCGATAAAGCCGCCATACGCGTTAAAGTGGAAGTGCGAAAGAGCAACCTCACCATTGTCATTAACAAGGAACGCCGGGCCGGGGTCGCGAATCCAGCTGTCGTTGTACTCCATGTGGATAACGCGCACGTTCTCAACGCCATCGAAAATCTCGCACACCGCAGGGAAATCCTCGGCATTGACACCAACGGTGATGGGTTGGAAGCGCGCAACGGTCTTAATAATCTCGGTGAAGACCTTCTGCGCCGGCTTGGCGCCGCAGCGCCACACGTCGGAGCGGTGCGGCCACAAAATCCAGGTGCGCTCCTGCTCCTCGTACTCGCCGGGCATGTAGAATCCGTCCTTCTTTGGCGTAGACTCGCTCTCGTAAATGGTCTTCATGTTGGCTCCTAACGATATGGACGACCCTTTGTGATGACGGCCCCATTGTGCGGCTCCGGAAGCCCACTCTCAATGGGCCTAGGGGACCCTTTCGCCACCCAAAAGGACACCGTTCACTGACCTAAAGTTCTAGTGGCGCGCGAGACGTGTCATACTGACAAAGCCGCATGAAAGGACATCCATGACCAATACCATGCATACCCGCTTTAACCCCGATGAGATCCACGGGAGCCGCTGGTCCGCCCTCAACGAATGCGCCTTATGGATTCATGGCTGCGGCGACTTCGCCACGCTTCAAGCCGGGCTTCTTGATAGAGTTAATCAGGTGATATCGCACCGGGCCTCGATGTTTGATATCGCACGCGCCGGCACACACGGACAGACAGAATTCGTAAGTCCCGTTGCCCGTGGCATGGCAGAAGACCAGCTCGAGAGCTACTACGAACGCTATGCCGCCTTTGACTACACCCTTTGGAGCTTTGACGTTCACAACGTGCATGTTTATCGCGACCTGGACCTCGTGGATGTCGAGCGCCGCAACGCAACGCCCATCTATCAGGAGTGGATGAAGCCGCTCGGCATCTACTATGGCTGCACTGCCACGCTCGCGCACGGGGGCACATCCCTGGGGTCGCTCACGCTGTTTCGCGCACGAAAAGCGGGGGATTTTTCGGACGAAGAGCTCGAAGCCCTGCGCCAGCTCGCGCGGCACCTGAGCCTGCGCCTGTACGGGATCCTTGCGCAGAGTACCGCACAGCAAGCTTGCGAGAACCCCTTAGAGGCGCTCATCAGCGAGCTCGAAGTCCTCCCCCGCGAGGCAGAGGTGCTCAAGATGATGCTTGCCGGCAAGACCAACCGCGAAATGGCCGAGGAGCTCTATATCTCGGAGTCGACCGTAAAAAAGCATGTCAACGCCCTCTATCACAAGCTCGGCGTCAAAAACCGCCTGGGCCTCATGGCATTGGTTCGAGAACAATCATAAGCCGGCCTCTAATTTGAAAGTAGCGCTGGCAGATTGCCTATTTGAACCTCGCTGCAAAGAACCGCCGCAGACGCCTTGGGAGCATCTGCGGCGGCTTGCATTAAACAGTCGCTGTCATGTGTCACAAGCGCGCGTTGGCTACGCGGGAAGCCCGCTCAGGCGCTTGGACTCGTGCGCGGCGAGCGCAATGGAGATGATGCCAGTAATGGCATCGGCCACCACCAGGGCGATCCACACGCCCTCGACACCCATCATGTTGCCGAGGAGGTACATAAGCGGCACCGAGCAGATCACGTAGCGGAGCAGACCGGTGAACGTGGCGATACCCACCTTCTCAACCGCCTGGAAGTACATCGACATGGTCATGGCAAGATAGCCCAGGGCCACGGCCAGGATAACGATGCGCGTGGCGTTGGCGGCAACCTCGACGAGCGCCGGGTCGCTACCAGCAAAAAAGGCGCAGACCGGCGTTGCGGCCACCCATAGCACAGCAGACACCGCAGCAAGCGTCACGACCTGGTACTTAAGCGTGCAGGAGAGCGTTTCCTTGAGGCGCGCCCACGCCTTGGCGCCGGCGTTGAAGGCGGCAATGGGCTGCAGGCCGTACGAGAAGCACTGGGCGACCATCATGGTAATGTAGAGGATGTAGCCGTTGATCACACCAAAGGCCGCGATGTAGAGCGAACCCATGTCGCCGCCGAGCTGGCCAAGCAACGAGTTGGCAACGGTGTTGAAGATGAACGTGGCAGCTTGCACCAAAAAGAACGGGAAACCAATCTTGATGATCTGGCCGCAGATGGCCATGTCGAGTTTGAGGTCGGCGGCGCTGATCTGGAGCTGCGACTTCTTACCGCCGATGAACCAGAAGATACCGATGGCCCAGATACCGATGGAAAGACCGTAGTACACGCCAGCTCCCATAACGCCAAGCTTGAGCACAAACGTGGAAAGCGCAAGCCAGCAGATAGCGACGATGGCAGACACGGTCATGAGGTTGGCCTGGATCTGAACCTTCTCGTCCACACGCATGACGGCGGTGACCATCTGACCAATGACCGTGAGCGGCAGCAGCACGGAGAAGGTGCGCACGCCGGCAACGGTATCGGCCATGATGTCGGGCGTGGCGCCGAAGAATGCGCAGATGGGCTCGGTAAACACAGCCATCACCACAGCAAGCAGCACACTCACAATCGTGGTAAGCCAAAAACCCTGGCTAAACGCCTTGCTGGCGCCCTTAATGTCGCCGGCACCCAAAAGGTTGCCCACCACGGCGGGCACGCCGGTGCCAAACAGGTTGCCAAAGGCCAGGTTAATGTACTCGACCGACATGATGATCGAAACACAGGCCAGGCCGTGTGCACCCAGGCCCCAACCCATCACGAGGCCCTCAAGGACCACCATGATAATCTGGGCGAGCATACCCTGGCCGGTGATGATGGTGTACTTGCGCACCAGGCCGGGAATCGGCTGCGAGGCAAGCTCACGCTCCTCCTCAACAGCGGCGGTCGTTTCTTCTGCCATTGTTCTCCCCTTTCCATGAGAGATTGATGAATGGATGCATGAATGGATGGGCGGCACGCACAGGCTGCGGCACCGCCTAGCGATGCAGCAGCCCCGCTAGGCCTCGTAGACCACCTTGCCGGCAATCATCGTGAGAGACGCCGTGGCCTCGAGGACCTCAGCCGGTTCGCAGTCAAAGAGGTTACGGTCGAGCACACAGATATCAGCCTGTTTGCCGCATGCGAGCGTACCGATGCGATCCTCGGCATGCATGGCGTAGGCGCTGCCGTAGGTGTAGGCGCGCAGGGCCTCGGCCATGGTGATGCGCTCCTGCGGGAACCACCCTTCTGGGTTGGAGCCGTCCTCGAGCATGCGGAAGACCGCGCCGTACACCTCCTCCATGGGCTCCAAGCCCACAACGGGGAAGTCACTGCCCAGGTGCACCACGGCACCGCTGGCAAGCAGGCTATGCAGGGGCCACGAAAGCGCAGCACGCTCGGGGCCCACGGCATCGTCCTTGGCAAGGTCAGCCATATCGAGCAGCATGTGCCACGGCTGCATACCAGGGCATATACCCAGCTCGGCATAGCGCGGCAGATCCTCGGGCTGAACCGTCTCGTTGTGCTCCATGGAGTGGCGGCAACCCCGCTTACCATGCAAGCGCTCGCCCTCCTCAAAGCAATCAAGCACAAAACGCACCGAGCGATCGCCGATCGTATGGACGCGCGTGTCAACGCCCCATTCCTGCGCCCTGACAATGGCGGCACGGATGCGCTCTGGATCCTCCGCGGGCTCACCGCAGGTATCGGGCGCGTTGGAATAGGGTTCAAGCATCCAAGCGGTGTGGTCGGAGCACACGCCATCAAGAAACTGCTTAAAGCCGTGCCACTCGACCTGCGTACCCGAGAAGGCGTATTTCTCCTTGATCTGCTCGAGCGTTAAGGACTCGTTTTCGAACAGATCGGTGTACAGGAACACGCGCAGTGGCAAGTCGCCCTTGGCATTAAGACCTGCCAACACCGCATACGGGTTTTCCATGCTCACAAACGTAGGATTGACCATGCCGACCGTAGTGATTCCCAGGGCATTGGCGCGCCGGGCGGTTTTTGCAAACGACGCGTCAACAACCTCGGGCGCTGGGTCGTAGACCTCGTCCATAAAGAAGACGCCGGCGTTGTTGGAAAACACGCCCGTCAGATTGCCCTCGGCATCCTTAAGGATCTTGCCGCCTGCGGGATCGGGCGTCTGCGAAGTTACTCCCACCTTGTTGATGGCGCAGGTATTGGCACTAAAGGTATGCAGGTCAACCTGCTGCAGAAAGACCGGGCGGTCCGAGATGTACTCATCGATCATCGCGGCTGTGGGCATCTCGGGGACATCCCACTGGAACTGGATAATCTGGCAGCCCAGAATCCACTCGTTATCGGGATGGTCGGCCGCAAACGCCACGACACGTTCCATCGCCATCTCAAAACTGGTGCAGTCGATGAGGTTGACGGCAAAATCGGGGTCGGTCATAAACGCGCCCTGGGCAAAATGCGTGTGCGAGTCGATCAGGCCGGGCATGACGAGCTGGTCGCCAAAGTCGCGCACCTCGGTATCGGGACCGATAAACGGTGCCAGGTGAGCATCGTCACCGCAGGCAACAATCTTATCACCGCGCACGGCAACGCCGCCCTTAAACGGCTCGAGCCCATCGCCGGTAAAGACGGCGTTGCTCTTGATAACTACATCAGCCTTGTCCATGTGAGCCTCCTCAGGCATCTTTGGTTGCAACGCGGACGCACCGCCCGCGTGGGCACTCGGTTGGGAGCGTAGCGCTCCCGCATCGGCGCGTGCCTACAAGCCGTGCTCGGACGTCTGTCCCACGTCCGCGGCTTCGCGCTACACCCATTGATACACAGGGGCAAATCCGTGCCAAGGCCAGGGATCGCAAACGGTCAGTTTAAGCAGGTTTACACGCTTTACCTGCAGGTTTATTGTCTGAGATTATTACCGCGTCATTACGCCCAACGGCGTGCCCGCCCACACGGCAAGACCCGCATGCAAGGAAGAATAGGACTAGGAACGCCAAAAGGCATCTATGAGGTCATCTCGGTTGGAGACACCGCTTTTAACGTAGATGCGATGCAAGTGCGCCTTGACAGTGCCAGGGCTGATGACCAACTCGCTGGCGATGTTTTGGGCGTCGTTGCCCTTCAGCACCAGCGTGAGCACCTCCTGCTCGCGCCGCGACAGCTTATGGGCATCGGCATAGATCACAACGCGTGATGCTAGATCGTCCCCAGAGCGTGCGCTCTCGGCCGCCACGTCCTCATCGGCACGCGGATGACGGGCATACACGCGCAGGATATGGCTAAACTGGCAAAAGAGTTGGACCGCGCATGCCATGAGCAGCACGTTTTCGGAGATATTGCGCTCGGACAGATACCACAAAAAGAGACTGATGACGGGGTTTTGAGAGTCGGGGCGACAGAGCAAAATCATGTAGGTGTCCTCGGCGATTACGCAAAACGCAAGAACGAGTGCCACCTTCCAAAAGAGCTTTGAGCGGTCGAGGTCGAGTTTCTCAACACGCGTGGCCCTGTGCCGGTAATGCCAGGCGGCATAGGCAAGACATCCTACATTGCCCAGGTCACGCGTGAGCCAAAAGAGATACTGCTGCATCTCTCCGGCAGCACCGCTGCGAGGCACCAGCACCAATTGCAAGATTGAAAACGGCACGATAGCAAGTCCGAGCATGCGCGACGTCGGCCTTTTGCGCAAGCGCGCAAACATCCACAGTACCACGCAGGCATAGATGGCAATACCGAGCACGCAGCGCAGCAAGGGGTGCTGCAACGGCTCGCTAAAGGTAACAGCGTAGTCGTATTTGAGCCGATTGTACTCGTCAAAAAAAATGACCGACATATCGAGCATGTAGAGCAAAAAGCCCGCCGCGGCCACCAGGCTGTCGCGACGGCGCGTCATGAGCCAAACCACCAATGCCACGGCACTGGTCACCAGAGCCACACCCATGATAATCGTGGTGTAGATATAGAACGCGAAACTCATGCCCGCCTCCCCTGTCTAGATGCCGTGAGGATGTTGACAGATTCTTTGCCGCAAGATTAGACTCACCGATTAAACGTACTGTATCGTTTAGATAAACAAGCTGTGTCTCACCGATGAAAGGAGATGCCATGGCGCCTATCGCACCGCTCAAAATACTCGTTGCTCCTGCCGCCAAGGCCATCGTCCACCTGAGCGACTCACTTACCTACAATGACGTCCCCTGTGTCGTCGAAGAGCGTTCGGACAGCTGCCCCTATCTGGGCCACGTCCCCTTCTTTGCGCCTAAGCTCGTTTCCGATCCCGAGCACCGCGAACAGTAATCCAAGATGCACCAAGCGCTGCGCAACTCGCGGCGCTTACTGTTTTGGTGCAAAGTAACCTGACCCCCGTGCACCAACGCCGGGATTGTCGACGCTTCGGCCGCGGCGCGATATGAGGCGCGAAACCTCGCCCAATAACAGGCCAATCACTACGCCCGCGAGAATCGGCAACTTTGCCATCTCGGCAGGTGAGCTGTTGAGCGGCACAATCGTAGCAACAATCGAAAGCACGAGCTCCACCACGGGAATCGCAAGCGCCACCGCGAGCACCTTGCCCTCGAAAGGCGCACGGAACACACGCGAGCGATTATCGTGCTTGCGCAGACGCCAAAACGCTGGGAACATGGGGATATAGCTCATGAGCAGAAAGACGACGTTCATCGAGAAGAAGACCCAAAAGACGTCGGAACCCTCACCCAGCGGAATCTGGAGCAGCAGCACCAGACTGGCAAAACAGCCGTTAATGAGCGCCGAGCCGTTGGGCATGCCGGTCTTTTTGGACACCAACGCAAAGGGACGCGGCATGTTGCCATGGCGCGCGGCATAGCTCGCTACATTGTTGACGCCAAAGCTCCAGCAGATCATATTGGCGAACAGCGTCA
Source organism: Collinsella sp. (assembly GCA_052274955.1). Classification (GTDB taxonomy): domain Bacteria; phylum Actinomycetota; class Coriobacteriia; order Coriobacteriales; family Coriobacteriaceae; genus Collinsella. The sequence continues at coordinate 10,435 of DAWCEJ010000237.1, read as the reverse complement.
CCAAAAAGGCCACGCCCACGACCATCGTCAGCGGGTGGGTGCGCCCCACCATAGCGGCGACTGCGTCCACAATGCCCGAATCGAGTGAAAGATGCTCGGTGGGAACCGCGGCTCCAATGCCAATGCCACAGATGATGTAGATCGCCGCAATGGCCACGCCACCGGCAATAACCGCCTTGGGGATATCACGCGACGGGTTCTTCATCGTGCTGGCAAAGGTCGCGACCACCTCAAAGCCCATAAAGTTGAACAGGATAATCGATAGGTACGTCAACGAATTGGTGTCGCCCAGATCTGGAATGAAGGTCTTAAACGACATGTCGTTGGCAAAGCCGTTGTTGCAGGCAAACCAGATGCCGATGATTCCCACCACGGCGGTAATGAGCACCTTGATGACGGCGCCGCCATCCATGACCCAATCGGCCTCGGCCACCGGCTGCATTGCCATGACCGTGACGCCCCACACAAAGGTAAGCTCGATGGCAATTCGGACCCCAAGCGAAAATTCGATGCCCCATACCGCATTGATGACACTGGGGAACATGCAGGCGATACTTGCCACCCACAGTGGAAAGTTGACCCAATAGCACCAGGAGCAGCGTGCACCCCAACGGTCTCCCAAGCCCAGGCGAACCCAGTCGTACAGGCCGCCCTCGGAATCGAACGCCGTACCGAGCTCGGCCACCACCAGGCCATAGGGAAGCAAAAACGTAATGATAAGGAAGATCCACCAGAAGAACTGCACGTTACCCATGGCAGATGCCGGAGCAGCCGCCTCGATGGTAAAGACAACGCAGATAACCGAGAGGATGACCTCGAACAGGGAGAACTTTTTACCTGCCATGGCACGCTTCCCCTACAGCAAAAAGGATGGCATCTGTACCGAAGGCGCAGCCCAAGGTAGGGTTGCAGGCCGCGTCACCGGTGCAGGTGCCATCCCAAAGAGAAGAGAGGATGCAATTGTTGGACCAACGCTCGCGGAACAGGCGCGTGTAGATAACGATACGCTGGTACATAGATACTCCGATCAAAACGGCCGCGATTGCGACCGGAATCTTTTGGCAATTGAAGACGCGTCTGACCTGGGATATTCAAGCGAACAATTGGCCTAACCCGCAATAAATCCCAGATCAGACGCGTACTCAATCAAAGAGGCGGGCACTCCGAAGTGGAGGCAACGGAGTGCCCAAAGAAAACCCAACCGACCAAGACATCGGGCAAGCCGACCATCAATGCCCCAAGATGGTTCGATTCGCCGATTGTCCGATTGATCGGCTGGGTTTTCGAGGTGCCCCAGGTCGCCGCGAAAGAGGAGCGAAGCGTACTTTGGTACGCGAGCGACGGTTTGAGCGGCGAGATGGGGTGCCTCGGAAAGTCAGACGATTAAGCGGACGGCTCCTGCTGGGTGATGCAGTGGATGTTGCCGCCACCGAAGACGACCTGCTCGGACTGAACGCCGACGCACTTGTAGACACCCTCGCCCCAGACCTCGTCGTAGATCTTCTGGAGCGTGTCGACGGCCAGCTGGTCGTTCTCGTCGCCGTACTGCGGGACGATAACGCCGTGGTTGGTCACGAGGTAGTTCATGTAGGAGGCGATCAGCGGCTCGTCGGGGACGCGCGGCTCGGCGTTCTCGTCGGCGTCGATGGTGTCGCAGGAAGCCTGGTCCATGAACAGCGGGTTCACGGGCATGCAGAGCTTGTAGACCTTCATCTTGCGGCCCTTGGCGTCGACGGCGTTGGAGAGGGTCTCGTAGGCAGTGTGGCACTGCTCGTAGAACGGATACTCGGGATCGTCGGTCCAAATGCAGGCCATGACGCCCGGCGCGATGAACGTGGCGACGTCGTCGATGTGGCCGTTGGTCTCCTCGGGGTCGATGCCCTCCTTGACCCAGATGACCTTCTCGACACCCAGGTAATCCTTGAGGTGCTCGTCCATGTAGGCGCGAAGCTCCTCGCTCCAGGGCTCAAACTTCTTGCGGTACTTGGGCCAGATGGACTCGGGATCCTCTTCCTCCTCCAGAACCGCAGAGCAGGTGCGGCCCGGGGAAAGCAGGCACTGGTCGGTCACGACAAGGGTGCCCTCGCCGTCGACGGTGATGGAGCCGCCCTCGAGGATCATGTCGTCGGGACGATAGCGGCGGCAGCCGGAGAGCTCAGCCATCTTGAGGGCGATCTGCTCGTCCTTGTCCCACGGGAAGTACAGGCCGTCGACGAGGCCGCCGTAGGCGTTGAAGTGCCAGTGGTTGGCGCGCTTCTCGCCCTTGCCGTTGATGACGTAGGTGGCGGCAGTGTCGCGGAACCAGGCGTCGTCGGTGGTCATCTCGATGACGGTGACGTTCTCGTCGTTCTCGAAGACGGCCTTGCAGTTGGCGTAGTCGACCTGGTTGGCGCACATATAGACCGGGGTGAACTCGGAGATGGCGCGGGCGATGGCGGCATACTGCTTCTGGGCCGGCTTGGCGCCGTGGGCCCAGGTGTCGGTGCGGTGGGGCCAGCCCATCCACACGCGATCCTGCGGGGCGAACTCGGCGGGCATGAAGAAGCCGTCGGCCTTGGGGGTGGACTCGGACTCGGTGATCGTACGCATAAGATTTCCTCCAAATCGAACGATCGCTTGCTGCGGGCGGGTTACCCGCAGCCTAAAACCAAGAGATGGTAGGCGCCCGTTCCCCGGCAAAGGTCGGGGCGCCCGGTGCCGGTTTTCACGGAATCGCACCGGCAAGCGACGACGTAACCAAGTGCGCGGAGACAAAACGCACGAAGGATACGGAAGAGAGATTGGGGTGGGCGGTGGTTACCGGAGCTATCGCTCACACCCACCCCGGGGGAATGGTTAGCAAACCTGTCGCTTGGACACGCCTCCGAAGAGGCTAGAGTGCCCGGAGTCGGGAGCGACAAGCCCGACGAAGCGCGCGTTGGTACACGAGGAGGGTTGGAGCCCCAGAACCGGGTGCTCTAGTTCTCCTCGGCCTCGGCGGCCTCCTCAGCGAGACGCTGAGCTGCCAGCTCGGGAGTGAGGCCCTTGTACTCGGTCTCGCGGCCCTTGGCGCTGACGACGCGGACAACCTCGCCGATGAGCAGAAGCACGATGAAGATAACGATCATCGGGAGCTTGTCGCCAATTTCAGCGGCAGAGAGCGGCACCAGCGTTGCAACGATGGCCAGGATCAGCTCGATGCAAGGGATGGCCAGCATGACCTTCATCATGGCGCCCTTAAACGGGAACGTGAAGATACGCTCGCGGTTGGGGTCGTTCTTGCGAAGGTTGAGGAACGCCGGGAACATCGGGATGTAGGTCAGCAGCAGGAAGACGACGGAGGTGCCGAAGAGCATCCAGAAGACACCGTTGGAGATGGCGTCGATGGGTACGAGCTGCAGGCACAGCACCAGGGAGGCAACGATGGCGTTGACCAGGTTGGCGCCGTTGGGCATGTCGTCATCCGAGATCATCGAGGCGAAGACCTTGGGCATGTTGCCGTGCTCGGCAGCGTAGCGGGCGACGGAGTTGACGCCGAAGGACCAGGCGGCCATGTTGGCGAACAGGGTGATCAGGAAGGCGATGCAGATGACCTTGAAGATCATGGAGTCGCCCACCATGGTCTGGACTGCGACAATCATGCCATAGTCGGGGTCGATGGAATCGGCCGGCACAGCAGCACCGATGCCAAAGCCAGCGAACAGGTAGATCACGGCGATGGACAGGCCACCGACGATGATAGCCTTGGGGATATCGCGAGCGGGATCGGCCATGTCGTCGGTCATGGTGCAGATGACCTCGAAGCCCATGAAGTTAAAGATGATGATCGACAGGTAGCCGAGAGCGTTGGTGTTGGTGAGCTCGGGCAGGAAGGTGGCAGCGGACATGTCGTTCGCAAAACCGTTCTCCATGGCATACCAAATGCCCAAAGCGCCAACGATAACGGCGACGGCGACCTTGATGATGGCGCCACCGTTAAGGACCCACTCGGAGTCGGCCGCCTTGGAGCGGCCCATGAGGTAGACGATCCACACAAAGGCAAGATCGATACCCATCTTGGCGATCAAGTTGAACTCGACGCCAAAGACCATGCCCAAAATATCGGGGAACATGGTGGCCAGCGAGGCGATCCACAGCGGGTAGTTGACCCAGTAGTAGTACGAGATGCGGGCGCCCCATTTGTCGCCCAGGCCATCGCGTACCCAGTCGTAAATGCCGCCCTCGCCGTCATAGGTGGTACCGAGCTCGGCGACAACCATGCCGTAGGGAAGCAGAAAGGTCAGGATCAGGAAGATCCACCAGAAGAACTGCTGGTTGCCAATGGCAGCAGCAGGAGCGGCGGCCTCGCAAACGAAGACGACGCAGATGATGGTCGAAATGACCGTCAAGAAGGAAAGCTTTTTCTTTCCGTCGCTCATGATGAGCTCCTTCGCTCAGTCTTGGACAGATCCGAGGCCCTAAGGTATTAAGGCAATTGCTTGGGCCTCGGTGAGCGGGCGACAGGAGACGAGCATCCGCCGCCCGCAAACGTGCTTTTAGAAGCCTTGAGGCTTAGAGCTGCTCGAGAGCCTCGAGAGCGGCGTGGAGCTCAGCCTTGGCGGAGTACTCGACACCCTCGTCGTTGAGCGGGGTGCGCTTGCCCAGGGCGGCAAGGAGAGCACGGATGGAGTGCTTGCGGTTCTCGGCCTCGACCCAGCACAGGGAGCGCTCGGGATCGTCCATGACCTCGTCGACGACCTCCTCGTTGCGGGTGGCCGGCAGGCAGTGCATGAACTTGGAGTTGGGGCCGGCGAAGTTCATCATGTCCATGGTGACCTGATACTTGGGATAGAACACGTCCATGTAGTTCTCGCCCGAGACCTCCTCGTCGTACAGGCCATACCACACGTCGGTGTAGATGAAGTCGGCGCCCTTGATGCACTCGATGTCGTCGGAGATGACGACAGAGCCGCCGGAGACCTTGCAGTTCTCCTCGGCGATGGCCATCATCTGCTTGCCGAACTCGGCGCGCTCCTCGACGGTGCCAACGTGCAGACCGCCGTCGGGGATCTGGTGGCCCTTAGGTCCAAACTGGACGAACTTCATGCCGACCTTGGAGGCGATGAACATGAGGGAGACGCAGACCTGGGTGGCGTCGCCGATGAAGGCCAGGGTGCAGTCCTCGATCTTCTTGCCCTCGGGGAGGTTCTCGAGCATGGTCATGAGGTCGCCCATCTCCTGCGTGGGATGGTTGAACTCGGACATGCCGTTGATGACGGGCACAGCGGAGCCCTCGGCGAGGCCGACGACGTCCTTGTGACGGTCAACGCGAGCCATCATGATGTCGAGCAGCGAGCCCATAACGCGAGCGGTGTCGCCCAGGGACTCGTGACCGCCGAGCTGGATGGTGCCAGGGCCATAGAACTGAGCATGGCCGCCGAGGTCGGTCATAGCGGTCTCGAAGGAAAGACGAGTGCGGGTGGAGACCTGCTGGAAAATCATGCCAAGGCTCTTGTTGCGGAGCAGGTGCGGATAATAACCGTCAACCTTGATGGCCTTCTTCATTGCCAGGCCAAGATCCTCGATAGTCAGGATCTGCTCTTTGGTGAAGTCGTTGGTGTCGATGAAATCCTTAGGCAGTGCCATGTCGATTTCCTTTCCGCCGGTCTTGCCGACTATTACTATGAGGCGCTCGAACATCACGCCTCGTGTTGACAAGACCATCATTCACCCGTATGCAATTTTTACCTAGTTTATTCGGGATTAAAGACCGTTCACGGAGTTACACCCCCTCTAAACCAATATAAACCCGCAGGTCAAGAGCTTACAGGGGGTTTACCATCTAGAACCGCGAACGGTATACGGCTATGCTGTATCTCGGCGCCTAATCCACAATGAAACGAAGGGTTGAGACGTCTATATCCCACAAGGTATACAGAACTCGGCCATAGAATAAATGAGATGGGACGGTGACAGATGAACACCCTGATGTTCTTCTATACCCTAGCGATACTCGTGATCTGTATTGTGACGGCGGTGCTCTCGCTTGCCGCCTATGCCTCATCTCGTCGACGCTTCTTTATCTATGGCAGCGGCGTATTTATCTGCTATGCCATCGAGATGACCGAGATTTTCTTTTTTGAATACACGCTGCAAAACCAGAGTTTTCCAGCCAGCGACTATTACTCAATTACCATGCCTGTGTTGCGGACCTTTGTGGCGACCGCTTCGCAGGCTTTTATTTGGCTCATTGCCATGGATTTGCTCGACAAGCATTCAAAAAAGCAGTTTGTCATTCCCGTCGCAACGTTCTTGCTGAGCGAGCTGCTGATTATCGTCGCTGTCCCCTACGGCCCCATTCATCAATGGCTCTACTACACGATGCGTCAGGTATTCCTTGTTTTCGTGGGGCTATATATCTTTTGGACGGCACGCAAGAGCACACAAGTCGAGCTGAAGGCACGCGTTAACAACCAACGAAAGCACCTGATTATCGGCGCTATTCTGGTCGGTTGCATCGTTGCCGAGGATTTCTACAACATTCTGATTGTCCCCATGAGTCTGGCGCCCTCTTGGCTGCAACTATATCTGTCCGAGCGCAACTTTAGCGAAAACGTCTTTGCCTGCTACTTTGCGATTCTGCTGATTATCTACTCCTACCACGTGCTTTCAATCCGCATGCAGGAGGCGCCCGAGGAAAAGAACGTCAGCGATCTTGATCGACACATCGAAGAGCAGATGCCCTTCTATCGCAACGCCTACAAGCTCTCCAACCGTGAGACCGAAGTTATGCGTCTGGTCGTACTGGGCAAATCGAACCAAGAGATCGCTGACGAGCTATTCCTTGCCGTGGGCACCGTCAAGACCCACATCCACAACATCCTGGTCAAAACCGAACAGCAAAACCGCACGACGCTCATCCTCCACTTTTGGAAGCGATAACCTGCCAAAAAGGGACAGGTTTATTTTGGCAGGTTTTATCTGGGTAAACGCCAAAAACCGCCGCGAGGTAGCTACTTTCCCTCGCGGCGGTTTTCTGGCTCACGCTTTCTTTCGTCTCAATCTGTAACATATGGAGACCAAATCGCCGTCTTACTGTTACAGATCGAGACGAGTTACAGAACGCGCGTCGAATAATCTCAATCTGTAACAGGTAGAAGCGTTTTTGCCAGTCAGATGTTACAGATTGAGATAAACGAAGGAGCGGTAGCGTTAAACAAGTCCGCCACAAAGTTATTCGGAGAGATCCGATCCTAGAGTTGTCTACCAGGTACGATATGTGCACTGATATTTTGTCTCAAACCCGGGCATCCCGTTGCCGCGTGGGCTTAACGCGGCACCCGTATAGAGAATCGTTTGCCCCGTACGAGAATACGAAGTTTTGAAAGACAGCCTCTTGTATGTCTGGTCGAAACAATCAACATTCTCGCTCGGGTGGTTCGCAGTGGAGAACGACTTGTAAGTGTCCAAGACGTCCGCTGTCACAAGACGACAAGGCGCGACAGAACCTGCATCTGGTTTCGCCGTCGCACAAACGGGAATTGTGACCATCGACAGGGTAAGCATAAAACATGCGAACATTGCCTTCGCAAAGTTCTTCGTTACATGGCGTTTCATGGTTATCTTCCTTTCCTAGTTTTACTGTCGTTCGTCTTGAAAAGCTGCGCGTATACATTACCGATCCACTTCGAATCACCTCCCATTTCTCTGGTAACGACACGCGAGTCATCCCCTGTGAGCAATACGGAGGCATCGCAGAGCGATTCGAGGTTTCCGATAAGATGAGAAGAGATAATGACATGTGCTCCTCTACCCGCTTCATCTCTAAGAGCATTCGAAACAATCGCAACGTGTCTCACATCAAGTGCATTCATGGGCCCATCCAAAAGGACGACTTCGCAATAGGACATATACGCCATCGCGACATTAAGTAATTGTCTATTTCCATCAGACAGCCTAGATACGGGCGCATTCTTCAACCCAGTCAAGTCAAAGCGATCAAGCACTTGGTCCAAAGTGCGAGGTGAATGCCAAATTCTCCTGCATCGGTCGAGATGAAAAGCGACGGTCATGTATGGAATCAACAGCGACGGCCTATTCGGAACCAAAAAGAATACCTTTCTCATTTCCTCACGGTCGACGCATACTTTTGCATGAAAACAGAGAGAACCTGACACGCGCACTGATGGCCCAGCATCTCCCCAAAGAGTATTCAGTAGCGTAGTCTTGCCATGTCCATTTGGCGCGACAAGACCCCATATCTGGCCAGCGGGCATATCAAACTGCAATCCCTTTACCAGCTGGTTTTTTCCAACCGTCAACGCATCCAGCGACAGAGAGAGCAAGCTTTTCTCGCCCAAACTATCCGGGCGAATATGGTTCCAGGCCCAGCGATTCTTGCTTTTTAGACGCGAAAACGAAATGACCCCCAACGCGCAAACAGCAAACGCGCCCATCACGGCAAAGAGGCAGTGCGATGCACTGGCTTCAGGAACGAGAGATACCTCCGCTCCATTGGCGTAAGATGCGCCGCCGAGCGCAAACGAAGAGGCAGAATAGCTCGACACCATATACGGCAGCAACGCATGCCATGGAGCATCTTTGCTCGCATAAAACGGAAGCTGGCTTATGCCCCCCACAAGAGCGATCACCATGGACGAAATGGCCCTGTTTCTGCTTCCGGCGTACACGCACACGCCCAAGCAAGCAAACATCATCGACAGCACAGCTTCAAAGACGGCAAATAGCCCTAGCTGAACTAACACAGTTCTTTCGACTACGTCACCATACTGAATGAATACGACTGGGTACTCTGTCTGACCTACACCGTTAAACACCGTTGCCAATACAAAACAGGGAGCCAACGCCAGAACCAAAACCAGCATCGATGCAATACCAGAGACGAGAACGCGGCATGCATTCATCTCTAACTTTGACAACAACGCTCGATCGTAGAACCGCTTTCCATCCCCCTCAAGCGACATATAGAGGACGAGGACCGGGACCAAAAGCCACGCTATTGCAGGAACAGCGCCGCAATAATATGCGAGAAGGATCATCCCGGGCATTTTTGTTGTTGAGTCGTACGATTCCGGATGGGCCAGCATCGATATGGCTCGGGGAAGACGTTCTTGGGCTTCAAGCGATAACTCCGAATCAACACCATTCAAATAACCGAGTCGGTATTCCTTGAGCAATAGATTGTCGTAATCGGCAATCGCATCGTAATACTCTCTGGAGTCCGCCTTGCTTTCAAGCGCCCGATCAAGGCACGCCCTTTCGTCGGCAATGATGCTGTTGAGCTCCTGTGGGGCAGTGTCATAAACGCCGTCAGAGACTTGAGAGACCAAAAGGGCTCTCTGGTCTTCGATGGAAGCTCTACCATATAGATAATCTGCTCCCGTTGGAACGGATAGAAATACCGGGATGCAGAATACGAGCGCGAGCAGCGCCGTCAGCAACATAATTCCCCGGTTGCGCGCAAGAACTTCTAAATTAAGCCGTACATATGTGAGGCAATCACAGGTCTTCACAGCAAGCACCTCCGGTTCGCAACACACGAGTCGTCGGACCCGTTGTCCGGAAGTATCGCCTTCATCGTCAGAACTGTCTGTAGACGTGTAGGATGGATTTACAATCTTATTTGTCTACAGGCTTCTACCTGCTATTTTCTATAACATCTGCCATAAGACTAAAAACCCTATCTCTAAGTTCACGCTCCGAGTGAACTCCAAGCAAGGCATAGCTCTTGCTCTTGGCCTCTTTGACGGTTCCCCGAGCAACGTTAAGATGTGCGCAAATCTCGGTGGTTCTATTGCCATCAAAAACGCATGTCATGATATCGGCATAAAGCGGCGTGAAACCAAGCCTCAAGAAGGCCTCACGCACGGTATCGCGTCGATCACCCACCCGAACCGTATCTTTCGAACGCAAGAATAGCAGCGAATTAGCCATAAGGATAAGTACGACAAGGAACGCAGTCACGCGTAAGGCAGGCATAAGGCCGCCAACGGCCTCACCGCTCCCAACGGACTCAAAGAAAATGTACAGTCGACTTACCACATCGTGAACCCAGAACGCTGCTCCAGCACCCACAGACACCGAAGAAAGGGTGAGTTCAGGCGAAAGGCACAAGTGCATTTCAGACATCCACCGTATAGCCGCACGGCAACACAGGGCCACAAGCACTATAGCTATCGATAGGATTATCGCATCATGCTCAAAGCCGAAGCATACGAGGATTTCCTCGATGCCCATTCCAGACGCATACATAAACAGGAAGCAGACGAAGACTATCCTGCAGTTCTGATTGAACGATGAGGACCCCAGCGATTCTGAACGGTGATCATGGCCTTTTGTTGCGTCAAGATGCCACGCATCCTTTGACAAGAGAAGTCCAGCCGTCGCCTCTGAAACTGTCTCTTATACACATCTCCGAGCCCACGAGGCGGGCTCCTAGCGCGTATGACGTCTTCAG
>DAWCEJ010000236.1:0-7347 GCA_052274955.1 Collinsella sp. | reverse complement strand
CGCGGGCGATGGCCACGCGCGGCTGCTGGCCGCCCGAGAGCTGGCTCGGCATAAAGTCGATACGCTCGGCAAGACCGACCTTGGTCAGCTCCTCGACGGCAATCCTCTCGGCCTCCTCCTTGCTGCGCTTAAGCACCTTTTGCTGAGCGAGCATGACGTTCTTTTTGACCGACAGGTGCGGGAACAGATTGAACTGCTGGAACACCATGCCCAGATGCGTGCGTACCTTGTTAAGATCGACGCCCTTGGCACACACGTCCACGCCCTCAACGACAATCGAGCCGCTCGTGGGGTGCTCCAAACGGTTGATGCAGCGAAGCATCGTCGATTTGCCCGAGCCCGAGGGGCCCAGGACCACGACGACCTCGCCCTTGTGCACGTCCAGATCGATATCGCGCAGGACCACGTTATCGCCAAAGGCCTTCTGGAGGTTCTTGATGCTGACGACGACCTCGTTCGAGTTATTGGTTTCGCTCATGATAGGACCTCCTTACAGACCGGCGATGTGATCGGCGGGCGTCGCGACAACCTGTCCGGCGCTCTTGGCGGGACGCTTCTTCTTGGTCTCGGCCGTGCCCAAAAGCCTCGCCTCAAGACCACTCACCAGGCGAGCAAGCGGCAAGGTGATGACCAGGTAGAACAGGGCGGCAACCACATACGGTGTGATGGAGCCCGTCGTGGCCACGATGGTGCGGGCGTTCATGACGATCTCGACCACGCCCACGGCCGCGAGCAGCGACGTATCCTTGTAAAGAAGGATGAACTCACTGGTCAGCGTAGGCAGAACATTGCGGAACGTCTGCGGGATCATAACGTAGAGCAGCGTCTGGAACGCGTTCATGCCCAGCGAACGCGCGGCCTCGTTCTGGCCCTTGGGAATCGACTGAATACCGGCGCGGAAGATCTCGCACAGGTAGGCAGACGAATTCATGGCCATGACGATGACGCCGAGCACATAGTCGTCCACCTTGACGCCAGCCAGCGGCAGACCGAAGAACGCGATGTAGATCTGCAGGAACGCCGGCGTACCGCGGATGATGTTCACGTAGATGCCGGCAAGGCAGCGCAGGATGCGCGACTTGGAGATGCGCATGAGCGACAGGGCGAAACCGAAGGGAATTGCCAGCGGAAACGCCACGAGCACGATCGAGAGCGACATGAGGAAGCCCTTGAAGACGATCGGCAGGCTCTGGACCAAAATGACCGGGTTCAGGAAGAGGCGCAGGAACATATTGGAATTCCATGCCTCGACCCACGGCTGCTCCTTAAGGTCGGCAAGGAAGTTATCGAAGGCCGTCACACCCTTGATCTCAACCGAGGGGATCTTGGAGATCTTCTTGGTCGACCCGTCGGCCAAGGTGTAGGTGCCGCTAAAGGCCTCATCGCCGCCCTCGACGGGGAAGGTCACGCCGTAGACCTCGACGCGGAAATAGCCGCCGGCGGGCGCCGTCTCGCCAAAATCAATCTTGAGCGTCTGGCCGTCGACCTTGCACGTGGGCTTCATGGGCGTGCGGTCCATAAGGTCATCGCCCGAGAGCATCGTCAGGCGCGTGTCGTCCGCACCAAAGGTCGTGCCATCGGCAAACGTCAACGAAAGGCCGCTCAGCTCCTCGTCGGCATCGGCCTGGACCTCCCAGGTGATGCGGGTCTCGGTGCCACCGACCACATCGCTACCCGAGCCGGTGTTGGGCCGGGCGGTAATCTTTGCGGTCTCAAGCGCCTGGGCAGTCGAGGGCAAGCAGGCCCCCGCACACACCAGGGCGAGCGCCACAGCCAGGACGCAGGCTAGCTTTTGGAGCATCGAGGGCAGCGGATGGCTTTTGCCCATGGCTCCTTGGTTCAATCGAGACAAGGTGGCTCCTAACGTGTAAGTTGCCGACAAAACGGGGCGGGACGACGCCCATTCAAGAAACGCAAAGGCCCTCTCCGCCAAAACGGAAAGGGCCCGCGCGCAATCAAGTAGCTATTTTACTTGATATTGTACTTAGCCATGAGGGCGTCAACGGTACCGTCATCGGTCAGGTCCTTGATGGCCTGGTTGATGTCGTCCTTGAGCTTGGTGTTACCCTGGTTGATGGCGATGGCATACTCCTCGCCCGTGCTGATCTGCTTGATGGTCTGGCAGGTGTTGAACTGCTCGGCGGTCAGCTGGCTGGCAACGGAGCGGTTGGTCACCACGGCGTCACCCTTGTCGGACTGCAGGGCGCTGAAGCACTCGGTGGCGTCCTTGTAGGGGACGATCTTGGCCTTGGGGAAGTTCTCCTGGGCAAAGGCCTCGGCGGTCGAGCCGGACTGGACGATAATCGTAGCGTCGGCATTGTTGAGCTTCTCGCTGTAGTTATCGGCCGTAATGTCGGTGTTATCGACCTTGGTCACGATAGCCTGATCGTCCATGTAGTAAGAGTCAGAGAAAGCGACTTCCTTCTCACGCTCGGGCGTGTCGGTGATAGCCGCGATGGAGACGTCGTACTTGGCGCCCGAAGCAACGCCGGGGACGAGCGTGTCAAAGTCGTTGTTGACGTACTCGACATCCAGGCCAAGCTTCTCAGCGATAGCCTTGATAAGCTCAAGGTCAAAGCCCTGGTAGTCGCCGTTGTCGTCCTTGTACTCAAACGGCGCATACTCGGCAGAGGTGCCGACGGTGAGCGTACCATCCTTGACGAGCGCGTACTCCTTGGAGCCGTCAACCTTCTCGACCTTCACGTCGTCAGAGCTGCTGGAACCGGCATCAGAACCAGAGGTGGCGTTGGACGAGCCGCAGCCCGTCAGTGCAAGGGCGAGCGCCATGGCACCCGTGGCGGCAAATGCGCCAAGCTTCTTGAGCTTCATAATCAGTCTCCTTCCGGTGACCCCGTTTGATTCAGAGGTCTGCAAAAACTGTTGGCTATTATGCACCCGTAATTGCGAATCCGCAATGAGAAAACTGATTGAAACAAACCCATAACGTAAATGGAACACTCTACTTTGTGACAGTCGTTACTGCTGCAATGACCTTAATAGTCTAATTTCAGCTGCATAACCTGCAAGTTCGTTCGGAGTCTCCAAAATAAACGGCAGCGAACGCAAACGGCCATTCGATACAATATTCTGCATAACCTGCATACCGCCACCAAATTCTTCGCTGCCAAGGTATCCCTTGCCGATGCACTCGTGGCGATCTTTATGGGCGCCACAAGGGTTCTTCGAATCGTTGATGTGTACGGCATGCAAGCGATCGATACCCACCACGCGATCGAACTCGTCGAGTACGCCGTCCAGATCATGGATGATGTCGTAGCCGGCATCGCTCACATGGCAGGTGTCCAAACAAACGCCCAGCTTATCGGACAGCTCTGGGCACTTGGCGACAACGCCCTCGATAATGCACGCCAGCTCTTCAAAGCTACGGCCCACCTCGGTGCCCTTGCCTGCCATGGTCTCGAGCAATACCGTCGTCTGCTGCCCCTCAAACATCACCTGGCACAGTGTGTCGACAATCATCTGAATGCCGGCGTCCGCCCCCTGTCCCACATGCGCACCGGGGTGAAAATTGTAGTAGCTGCCGGGCAGCGCTTCCATGCGCCGCAGGTCCTCTGCCATGGCCTCCAGGGCAAACTCGCGCGCCCGCTCTTTGGCCGAGCAGGGGTTATAGGTATACGGGGCATGCGCCACCAGCGGTCCAAAGTCGTTTTGTGCCATAAGCTCGCGCAGAGCCGCCACGTCATCCATGTCAAGATCTTTTGCCTTGCCACCGCGCGGGTTGCGCGTAAAGAACGCAAAGGTATTGGCGCCAATGGACAACGCCGTCTCTCCCATTGCCCGATAGCCCTTCGTCGTCGAAAGATGACACCCAATCGTCAGCATCTCCAGCTCCCCCTCATCAGTTGCGGTGAAGTACGGTCTATTGGTGCCTTATTTTGGCGCAAACAGACCGTATTCCACCGCAAGATATAAAAGGGGCATCAGGGGCACGGTCCGCCGAGCCCCCTTGAGCAGCAGCACCGCAGCCTAGAGCGTCAAGCGAATCGCATCGATGATCTGCGCGCAGCGCTGTGTGGCGGCAAGGGGCATGACGGGACTCTCGAGTTTCCCCGCCCGGATGAGCTGAGTCGCATGCGAAGCTTCGCCGTAAAAATCATCGACCTCAAATGGGGCGTCGATTTCGAGCACTCGACCGTCGGAGTACTTCACATGGGCGAGCTCGGGGCGATGGAGGCGCTCGATTTCCAACGAACCCCGTTCGCAGGCAATCGTTAAGCGGCTTTCATATGCTGCTTTGCCGTCGCACACCATATGAATGGGTATACCGCCGACACTCATATGAATCTCATCGGCCCAATCCACGCGGCCGCCCGATACGTCACGCCAGCGAACTTCACGAGACGAAACATCGCACGCACCCGCAAGCAAATCCTCAAACCACCCGACCGCATAGCAGCCCATGTCATATAGACAGCCGCCCTGCAACGGATCGAGCAGATAACTCGAAGGGGACTCACCATAATCGAGTTTTTGCACGCTTTCGATCGAGACGATACAGCCGAGCTCGCCCGACGCAAGCAAGTCCTCCACGCGAGTGCGCATCGGGCAAAACCGATTCTTCATCGCCTCCATAAACAGCACGCCGCACTCGCGAGAGGCGGAGGCAATCGAGAGAGCCTCTTCCTCACTCAAAACGGCCGGCTTTTCGCACAGCACGGCCTTTCCGGCGCGCAGCGCGCGACAGGCCCAACGCGTATGCATACCATGCGGAAGAGCCAAGTAGATTGCGTCGACATCGGGGTCGGCAATCAGCGCATCATAAGCCGCATCGCCGCCATCGTCAGCCGTGACATAACTGTGCGCAGCATCGATCGAAAACGCCCTGCAAAACTCCTCAACATGCGAAGGAGTGCGACCGGCGGCAGCCACAAGCCGTGCCCTGTCGACCTTCTTGAGCGACGATGCAAATCGATGCGAAATGTGCCCAGCGCCCAAAACGCCCCAACGAACCTCACGCAAATCATCACATGAATCCCGATGGCCCACGACAGCTCCCTTCAGTTGCGACGAAATAGTTCCTGCTATCGCCCTATTCTGCCGCAAACAGGAACTATTCCATCACAAGATATAAAAGGGTCATGAGGAGCGAGTTTTGCTGAAGACTTTAAGCGCGGCCGTTACGGGGCCAGGCTGGAAACGTCGGCGCGCGTCGTCGAGACGCTCGGGGATATCGATGTGTTGCGGGCAGTGACGCGCACATTTGCCGCACTTGACGCAATTGCTCACGAGCTTGGGCTCGCTCGTGCGCACCGCGCTCGCCGTAAAGTATTGCGACAGCCCCGTAAACCAGCTGTGCGCATAGCTCGCGTTGTAAGCGGCAAAGCAGCCGGGAATGTTAATACCCTTGGGACATGGCATGCAGTAGCCGCATCCCGTGCAGGGCACGCGATTCGATTTTTCAAACTCCGCCAGCACACGTGCGATGGTATCGAGCTGCTCTGTCGTCATCGAATTCGGCAGTGCGCGATCCGCCAATGCCGCGTTCTCGTCCACCTGTGCGGTATCGGTCATGCCCGAAAGCAGCATCGTGACCTGAGGATGGTTCCACACCCACGAAAGTCCCCAGGCGGCAGGAGTGCGCAAATGCGGGTCACGGGCGCCATCGAGCACGGCGCGGGCCCGCGGAGGCAGCTTGCCCGCCAGGCGTCCACCCAAAAGCGGCTCCATCACAAACACCGCGAGCCCGCGCTCCGCAGCCGCCATGAGTCCCGCCGTTCCCGCTTGGTAGCGCTCTCCAGCGTAGTTGTACTGGATCTGGCAAAAATCCCAGTCATACGCGTCAAGCATCGTGAGGAAGTCCGCGGCGCTGCCGTGGTACGAAAAACCTATCTGGCGAATACGCCCCGCAGCCTTTTGGTGCGCAATCCAGTCCTCGATGCCCAACGCCACCACGCGCTCCCACTGGGCGGGCGAGGTGATGTTGTGCATAAGGTAGTAGTCAATATGGTCGGTCCGCAAACGGTGCAGCTGCTCGTCAAAAAAGCGGTCGAAATCCTCCGCACATTTGCACGAAGCGTGCGGCAACTTAGTCGCCAGCAACACCCGGTCGCGCAGCCCCAAGCGCTCAAGTGAGGCGCCCACGCACACCTCGTTACCGGGATAGAGATACGCGGTATCCAGATAATTAATCCCCTGCTCCACCGCACGGGAAATGATGGCATCGGTTGTCTTCGCATCGGGGTGTCCCGGCGCACCGGGAAATCTCATGCAGCCCAGACCCAGAGCGGATATTCGGTTACCACTTTTGGGGTCAACGCGGTATTGCACGGCCCCTCCTTTCGCCATCAGCACCCCGGCAAGACGAAACACAATGGTCACGCGGCCGAAACATCGTAGAATCGCAATCGAGAACGTATCGTAACGCAGCAGAAATCGAGCTGTCACGGCACCGCTTTAACATCAGCAAAAAGCCCGATGAAAGGAGCCGCCCATGCCCGCGCTCGACCTTTGGAACCTCGCCTCCCAGCTCAAAAGCAACGATTATCGCTGGGTCGACCTCACCCACACGCTCTCATGCGACACCCCGCACTGGTTTGGCTTTAAGCCATTTGAGTCCACCAAGCTCTTCGACTACCTGCTCGGCACGCCCGAGGACATGCTCGCGCCCATGCGTTGCTTCCAGTATTCGGTCGCCTCGCAGTACGGCACCCACGTCGACGCGCCGCGCCACTTCCATGTCGAGGGTCGTTCCCTTGGAGAGATTGAACCCATCGAGTTTATGCATCCGCTCTGCGTGATCGACAAGCATGAGGAGTGCGCCGCGAATCCCGACTTTATCCTGACCATCGAGGACCTCAAAGCTTGGGAGGATGAGCACGGTCGCATTCCCGAGGACGCTTTCGTCGCCTTCCGCTCCGACTGGTCCAAGCTCGCCGACCTCGAGAACAAGGACGAGGACGGCCAGCCCCACTACCCCGGCTGGGACCTCGGCGCCATCAAGTGGCTCGTTGAAGAGCGCGACATCGGCGCCATCGGCCACGAGCCGGCTGACACCGACCCGGCGAGCGTGACCACGCGTGAGGACGCCTACCCCTACCCCGGCGAACAGTACATCCTCTCGGTCGACCGCTATCAGATCGAGGTCATGGACCATCTAGACGAGCTTCCCGCCACGGGCGCCGTCATCTTCTGCACCTTCCCCAAGGTGCGTGATGGCGTCGGATATCCCGCACGTGTCTTTGCGGTCTGCCCCGCGTCATAAGTTCCCATGCGTTTGTTCTTCTAAATACGGCCATCCGGTGCACGCGACATGGCCCGGCGGCATACAATCCATCAGGCGCCCCATACGCGGGCGCCTTTTTATGGGGAGATGATTCACATGCAGAT
>DAWCEJ010000235.1:0-4619 GCA_052274955.1 Collinsella sp. | reverse complement strand
ATACTCGCCGGCAGGCGTCTTGGCTCGATTGGCATAGACAGTCCAGTCGACAATCCACGCACCTTTGTCGTTCGAGCCATCCACTGGCTTCCAGTCAAAGGTCTCATCCCACCGTGCCTGCGAGCCATCTTCGTTTGTTTTTACGCTCTTCTCAATCGAAGGCACCGTTTCTTTTTCAACATAGTAAAAAACGAAATCAGAATAGCCGCTAAACCCGTCGACAGAGGCGAAGTTGGAGTACCAACCAGGAAGTGCGTCGGTCACCGTTTTATACGTAATAACGACTTCAGGGGACTTATCCAGTGCGTCTTTGACTTTATCCGTAATAAATATTCGGATATTGCAATTATGCTTGTTGCTGCCCTGTGACGGATCTGCGCCTCCCTCAAACTTCCAGTCGGTATTTTGGTCCAATTTTGTATCCCCGATGGCAACTACATGCGATTGACCGCCAGTAGTATCCGGCCCCATAGTCTGCTTCCAAGCCGCCAGCATGGTATCTTTGATAAGAACGGATGTTGGGTTTTTCGCATTCACGTAATCCCGGAGCTCTACGCGCAATTGCCAGGTTGCCTTTCCAGTCTGTGACGCCTCACCCTGATTAAGCAGTGTCTTGCTAATAGTTTTGCCCGTCCAAGGACGGATGTAGTATGCAGTACTATCCCCAGAGGGCTGATCTGAACTTTCTTTTTTCACACTTGCCGTGTTGCTAACTTTTTCGTAGGAATCCTTATCTTTCAGCTTGGTTTGATAGACGATGCAATAGGTCGCATACCGATCGCCCTCTTTTGGATTGAACGTATAGCTAAATGAATCCCCCGACTCGCTCAGGGTTCCCTCATCAATCTTTTGATTTTCATCGGCGGTCTCTCCCTTGTAGACCTTGTAATTGCCAATATAATCCTGCTTACCATCGAGCTCGTCAGCAAAGGTGTAGCCAGACATATCGGCCTTGAGGGATCCTTTATTGAGTACAACCTTCCAGGTAATGACAGACGATGTTCCGGAGCCGTTCTCCTTTTTAATCATGTCGTATTGAAACGGATTCGACACCCCCTCAATCGTAGGAGATTGTTGAGGATTTGTTTTTCCCCAAGTTGTCTGAACGCTGTTCTTGCCCTGTACAGACGTACCGTTAGACAACGCTGTGCCAGCATTGACCGTTGTTTCGTACGTAACAGTATGGTCGCCCTGAGAAAGGCTGCCCAGCGACAACCTTGCCGTTTGCCCCTCAATACTCACGGGCGAACCAAGCGGATTTCCATCAAGCTTGAAGCTGTTTTGGTCAAAGTCCAGGTAGTCGCCGAGTGTATCGACCAGTTTTACATCCGTTGCATGCGACTTAACACTCAGGTTAATAGTCCAAGTTATCTTGGCAATTCCAGTACTGCTATCTTGTGCAAAGACACCCGATTTAATTCCCTCGACTTTACCATCTTGAACCTCAATTGGTACAGCTTCGCCAACGCCAGGAAATTTCAGCTCGACTTTTGCCCCGTCATCGACATCTTTGTTTTCAAGCGTAAACTCGAAATTGACCTTTACGTAGAGCGAAGAGGGATGACCATTGAGATAGTCGGCACTGCAATCAAAGATGACCTTATTATCTTTTATGCACCAAGTTCCCATCCCTTGCGCATTCTCGGTGTCGTCAGTCATCAAGACGCCGCCCGCGTTGTCCTTCACGACAATCGACTCAGGAAAGGTATAAATCGCCTTAGGTCTCTCAGGCGTAGGTCCAGAATTCTCTTTAAATTGAGCTTCCATGAAACCGTAAATTGTATCGGCCGTCGTAATCGAGGGCGAGCCCTCTTTGCCGAGAGGCTGTTGGCGACCCTCATCGTTATACAGCTCAACCTTAACCTCCGCCGTATCCCCATCAATCACAATCGGCGCAGGTGTCGTCGCATCCTCGGCGCGCACGGGGGCGGCGCCGTGAAAAACGGCGGCGGTGAGGCTAATTAAAATGAAGATCAGGGCCGCCATACCCAGCGACCGCGAGCGGTGTGCGTCCATAGTTGTCCCCTAATTCCTACAACACAGTGTGGAATACGGCGAATCGTCGAATCGAACACAAACCACAACATCAACAAGAACCTGCCTAGCGCATTGCAAGAACCCATTGGGGAGCAACTTCTAAGACGGTTCGTCTATGCCACAATGCATAAAATACAATATAGATACCAGTCATGTAAACCGCAGGTAAAGAGGTCTTTTAATTTAATACCAGTTGATATTTACCTGTTAACAGTTTTGTATCAAAACGGTCGCATTTCGATAATTCCTGTATATGTTTAAACAACTTAACTTTAACCGGAAAGTCACTCTAAGGGATAACCACCCCCGTCGTGGTGCAAACTAGCCTGACCCCCTTGCACCAAAAAAGGGCGCCGACCATTGCGGTCGACGCCCTTTCTTATTGGCGGTTATAAGCCCCAGCGCTTATTTGTTGACCTGGCCGGCGCGGACGGCAGCCTTCTTGCGGTCGGTGGCGTTGAGCAGACGCTTGCGCAGGCGGATGTTCTTGGGAGTAATCTCGACCAGCTCGTCGTCGGCGATGTACTCCAGCGCCTCCTCCAGCGAGAAGGTGCGGGGCGGCACCAGCTGGACAGAGATATCGGAGGTCGAGGAACGCTGGTTGCCCAGGTTCTTGGTACGGGCGATGTTGACGACCATGTCGCCGGCCTTGCTGCGCTCGCCCACGATCATGCCCTCGTAGCACTCGGTGCCCGGCTCAACAAACAGCTGGCCGCGCTCCTGCAGCGTACCCAGAGCGTAGGCAACGGCCTTCTCGGTGGTCATGGAGATCATGGCGCCGTTCTGACGGTTACCGATCTCGCCGGCGTAAGGACCATACTCCAGGAAGGTGTGGTAGAACACGCCCTCGCCGTGGGTGACGTTCATGATGCGGTTCTTAAGACCCATGATGCCGCGGGTCGGGATCTTAAACTCGAGGTGCGTCACGATGCCCGAGGTGTCCATGCTCGTCATGATGCCGCCGGAGGTGCCAAAGACCTCAACGACCTTGCCCGAGTACTCGTCCGGGCACTCGACGACGGCCTGCTCGACGGGCGCCATCTTGTTGCCGTTCTCGTCCTTCTTAAACAGAACGCGGGGGCGGCCGACCTGGAACTCAAAGCCCTCGCGGCGCATGGACTCCATCAGGACGGACAGGTGCAGAATGCCGCGGCCCGAGACCTCGACACCGCTCTTGTCCTCGAGCTCCTCGATCTTCATAGTCACGTTGTTCTCGGCCTCGTTGAACAGGCGCTCCTTGAGCTGACGGGCGCCCACGATGTCGCCATCGCGGCCGACGAGCGGGGAGGTCGAAGCCTCAAAGACGATGGACAGGGTCGGCGGGTCGATCTCGATGGGCTCGAGCTCGACGGGGTTCTCGGGGTCGGTGTAGACATCGCCGATATCGGTGCGGTCAATACCCACGACAGCAGCGATATCGCCGGCGCCGACTTCCTGGCACTCGGTGCGGCCCAGGTAGTCGAAGGTAAAGAGCTGCTTGACGGTAGCGGTGGCGCTGGAGCCGTCGTTCTTGACAACCAGGATCTGATCGCCCTGGTGAATGGTACCGGAGTACACGCGACCGATACCGATGCGACCAACGAAGTTGGAGTGGTCGATGGTCACGCACTGCATGGCCAGCGGGGCGTTCTCGTCAACCTCGGGGGCAGGCATGTCGTCGATGATCATATCGAGCAGCGGATACATGTCCATGTTGCCGTCGTTGGGGTCAAGGCGGGCAAAGCCATTCATGGCGCTGGCGTAGACCACGTGCTCCATGGCGAACTCGAGCTGGTCGTCGGTGGCACCCAGGTCGGCCATAAGGTCCAGGCAGTCGTTGTAGGCCTTCTCGGGGTTGGCGCCCGGACGATCGATCTTGTTGATGACGATCATGATCTTAAGGCCAGTGTCGATAGCGTGACGCAGCACGAAGCGGGTCTGGGGCATGGGGCCCTCAAAAGCATCGACCAGCAGCAGGGCGCCGTCAGCCATACGCAGTACGCGCTCGACCTCGCCGCCAAAGTCGGCGTGGCCCGGGGTGTCGATGACGTTGATCTTAACGTCCTTGTACTCGATAGAGATGTTCTTGGCGAGAATCGTAATGCCGCGCTCGCGCTCCTGGTCGTTGGAATCCAGAACGCGGTCCTCGACCTGCTGGTTGGCACGGAAGGCGTCCGTGGCACGCAGGAGCTTGTCGACCATCGTCGTCTTGCCGTGGTCGACGTGGGCGATGATGGCGATGTTCCTCAGATTGTCTACGCGCATGTAGTTCCCCTATCTTCTATCCATATACAAACGGCACGCGTATGCGACCCGCCCAGCAACACAACGCTCGGCGGGAATATTGAGCCTTTTACCGAAAACTCGTTTATTTTAGCGATTTTAGATGAGAGGGGTTTCCTCACCTGCAGGTTCAGGGTCGCTCCACATAAAACCATCGCCGGCGCCCATGCCCTCATACAGCACATATGCCGAAAAACCGCTCTCGAGCGTGGTTTCGAAGAAGCTAACGAGCAGAGAATCGTGATAGACGCCGTCAATCTCGACCCAGACTGTGTAGCCGATGGCATAGCGGGCGATACGAACCAGGCCCTCGTCCTTAA
>DAWCEJ010000234.1:0-3690 GCA_052274955.1 Collinsella sp. | reverse complement strand
TCGCGCGGCATTGCCTACAGTACCTCCGGCGCCAGCGTGCTGGTGCTGGGCGGCGGGACGATTTCGCGTTCGGGCCTGGCCGTGGGCGCGCTGGTGGGCAGTGTGCTCTACGCCATCCTGCCCGGTAACGACTTTGAGTTCGATACTTCCGAGCTTGAGGAGACTGCTGAATAGCAGCTGCGTTCAGCCAAATTAAAAATGGCGTCCATGCGTATGTACGCGTGGATGCCATTTTTAATGCGTCAGTATCCAGTGGATGCCGCGTGCCATGCGCAGGTCAGTTTGGGTAAAGTGATTGCCGGGGTTGAGCTCCAGCGTTGTTGGAATGTCACGCTCGATAAACAGCTCTTCCATCGCGCGCGTATCGTCGAGTACGTGCCGCATCATGCGGTTGGGCGTCTTGGTTTCCTTTTTGCCGAGTGACAGATAGACGGCGTCGGGCGTAGCTGTCATCGTGCGCTCGCGCGCGTAGTCGATAAAGCCGGGGAACCACAGCGACCCCGATGCACTCGCCGCGCGCTCAAAGACATCTGTTTGCCAAAGTGCCCACAGTGAAAAAAGACCCGCCAACGAGTAGCCGGCAACGCCGCGCCAGGTGGGCGGTTGCGGGAGCGATGATTCGGCCTCTGGGATTATCTGCTTCAACAACTCGTCAAGAAAACCAGCGGCCTGTCCACCAAAGGGCTCGGCATCGCGCACGGTACCGTCGCATACCCAGGGGCTCAGCTCGCGATTCCAGTTGAGGCTGCCAATGCCGACAAGCGTGAAGGGCGGGCAGTTGAGCTCTCGGCAGCGTTCATAAACCTCCGTGCCGTCGCCCATGACCACGGGAAGATAGATGACTGGTGCGCTTTCGGCATGCTGTGCATGAACGGTTATCTGCTTTTGATGCGCTTCCATGACGGGCTTCTCTCGGCGTTGTGATATCGACGGCCCCCATTGTCGCACGCCGGCTCATGCAGGTTGGGCTAGACCAAAGACAATCTCGTGCATACCCTGCGGACGCATATGGAAAACGCCACCGCCGGAGGGGAGCTCGGCGGTGGCGTTGTTAAACGGTGCTGGGACTCGGGGCCTTCGCGGGAGCTGCCATGTGCGCAGAGGCGTCTAAGAGCGCTTGCGGCTCGCCATGGTGCCTGCGGCGATAGCGGCTGTTCCCGCAAGGACGGTTGCCACGATGGCCGCACCCGAGGTGTCGCCGGTTGCCGCGAGCACGCCGGTAGTCTTGGCTTTCGTGATTGAAGCCGCAACGGCCTTGGTCGGCTTTGAGCCCTCAGGCATGGGGTTCTGCTTGGACTCCGCGGGCTTGCTTTCTGCGGGCTTGGTCTCGTCGGGCTTGGGGTCTTCCGGCTTGGCTACCTCGGGAGGTGCGATGACCATGCTCTTGGCGACAGCTTCGTTATAGGGGGAGTCGATCACAGCGTCGCCCGTGCCGATGGCTTGGCCTGCCTCGTAGATGCCGTCACGGAGCTTGCGATAGTCAATGACCTTGCCGCCTTCGGGCGTCTGGATGGCGGCGTTCTCAATCTTGATGGTGCCGATTGTCTTGCCGTCAGCGCTCATGGCACGGGCAAAGATTGCCGCTGTATCTCCTTCGGCCGTTACCTTGCTGCGGATGATCGAGATGACTGCGGGTGTGACGCCCTCGCTGGTCTGGGCGATGATGCCGATGTTCTCGCCTTGGGGCTCGGGGCTCGTCTCACCATCTTGGTTTTCGCTGTAGGGGATGGGGCCGTCGCCGTTCTCGACATAGCGGGCTATGGCCTTGACAACGGAGTCGCTGATGTAGATGTGGCCACCCTCCTCGTTGGGTCGATCGTTTCTGGTGGAGAATGCAGCCGAAACCTCGCCTTCCGCAAACGCGTCCACGGTGGAGCCGTTCTTGACGACGATATCGTCTTGGTAGGTGAAGAGGGCAATGGCGCCACCGTATCTGCCTTTACTTGCGCGGACTGTCACGTTTGCATGATCGAGTGTGATGCCCTTGTGGGCATAGACGCCATATTCAACACCGTTTGCGTTGAGGGAGGCGTTTGTGGCTGCGAGGCTGCCCTTGGCCTCGACGGCGGCGTCTTTCTCGGAGCTCGCCTTGACCTGGCTGCCGTCCGAGATATTGATGTTGCCGCCGCTCCAAATGGCCTCACCATCGGCTGAGCTTGCCTCGACTGTGCCGCCACCCTTGATGGTGAGGTTCTTGTCGGTTCCGATACCCTTGTCCTTGGTAGCCCTGGCGGTGACGGCCCCGCTGTCGTCAATCGTGATATTGCCGTTTGCCCTGATGCCATCCGATACGCCCGTGGCGTTGACGTTGCCCGAACCTTTGATAGCGAGATCGCCCTCGGCGTCGATGGCATCAAACCCAGCGCTCGTGGCGTTGACGGATCCGGCTCCGTCGATGTTGATATTACCCGTGGAGAGGATAGCGTCCTCAGTAGATGTCACGCTGAGCGTGCTGCCCGCGTCGCCTTGGATATTGAGCTCGGCGTTCTCATTCTTGCCATGAGAAGCCTTGATGCCTTCGATCCAGTCGGCAGTGACGATGTTGTTTCCCGAGTAATTCACGTTGAGCTTGCCTGCGGCCTGGATCTCGCCGCCGTTATAGTTGTTGAGCTTCAAGTCGTCGGCGCCGTCCCACGACCAGGTGCCGGTCTCGTCGCCCGCCGCAGTGCCGGCGTTGTATTTGGTTTCGCCGACCTTGACCCATTCCGCCGCGAGCGAGACGCTCGGCATGAGCAGCGAGCTCACCGTGAGCGCGCACACGGCGCCTACGACGATGCGGCGCGTCACGCGGCGCCAGCTGCCGTGCGCGAGTCCTATGCGACGGCGAACGTCGGGTTCGGCAACATGGGTTCCGGCGGTAGTGTCATTGCGTTTGGGGGTCGTGAACAAGGCTGCCATGGTTGCTCCCGTTCTCATAGGGCCTATACGGCTAGGTTCAGCGTATCTGCTGGATGTTGCCGGCGGTAGTGCCGTTTGGAGGGCAAAATGGCCAAAATGGGGGAGAAATAGGCCGCACGCCGGCGCAGGGACCGACGCTAAAAGAAAAGCGCGGGGCCGCATGGCGACTCCGCGCTTTATTGTTCAGCTTTTGCAGCCTTGCCCTTACGCTACGAAGAAGTAGACGGGGAAGGCAAGGGCTGCGATCCACCCGTCCTGTGCGAAAAAGTGTTTACGAACGTTTGCGACTCGCCAGGGCGCCTGCGGCGATGGCGGCTGTTCCCGCAAGGGCGGCTGCCACGATGGCTGCGTTCGAGGTGTCGCCGGTTGCCGCGAGCTTGCCGACGGTCTTGGCTCCCTTGGCTGCAACTGCAACGGTCTTGGTTGTCTTCGTGCCCTCGGACTTGGAACCCTCGGGCTTGGTCTTGCCGTGCTTTTCCTCGGGCTTGGTCTCCTCGGGAGGCACGATGACCGTGCTCTTGGCGACAGCGGCGTCATAGGGGGAGTCAATCGTGGCATCGCCCGTGCCGATGGTCTGCCCCGCCTCGTAGACGATGCCGTCGCTGAGCTCTTCCTTGTTGCGATAGTCAATGACTTTGCCGCCTGCAGGCGTCTGGATGATGGCGTCCTTGATTTCGATGGTGCCGATCGCCTTGCCGTCCGCGCTCATGGCAAGGGCGAAGATAGCCGCCGTGTCTCCCTCGGCCGTGACCTTGCTGCGGACGATCGAGATGGTCGCGGGCGTGATGCCCT
>DAWCEJ010000233.1:0-5876 GCA_052274955.1 Collinsella sp. | reverse complement strand
GCGTCTGCCAATTCCGCCACGCCCGCGTGCAGGAATTAGAATAACGGAGCGCCGCCGCGAACGCAAGAACTATTTTTGAAAAAGTTTGCAGGCATTTTCCCAAGCGGCATGCGCGATTGTTTCGGCGTCCTCACCAGTGCGATCGACACGGTCGTTAACCAGCGCGTTTGCCGTAATGGAGATCATTGCTGGCTCGCATTCAAGACCGCGAATGGGCTCCGGCGCCATATACGGGCAATCCGTCTCGAACAAAATGCGGTCGAGCGGGGTCGCCGCAAATGCCTCGCGCACGTCGTCGTTGCGCTTAAAGGTGGCCGCACCACCATAGGCGATATAGCAGCCCAGCTCCACAAAGCGCTCCATCGTGGCGCGGTCCTCGCCAAAGCAGTGCAGCACGCAACCGGCCTGAGGCACACCCACCTCGCGCAGCACGTTGTACGCATCCATATGCGAGGTGCGCTCCCCATCCGAGTCCTCGTGCCGCAGGTGCAGCTCCACCGGCACATTGCGGCGCACGGCAACTTCGAGCTGACGCGCCATGCAATCAATCTGCACACTGTGGGGCGCCGGCGCGATGTCGTCGTCGTAATCCATGTGGTAGTCCAGACCGATCTCGCCGATACCGGCGCACAAAGGGTCATCGAGCGCAGCAACAACCTGCGCGTGAATGTCATCGGTATAATCCGGCGCGCCATAGGGGTGAACGCCAGCGAGATACTTGATCTGCGGAATATCCCGCATCGACAGAATTTCGCGCACGAGCCAGTCGCTATAGTCCGTCACGCTGCGCTTGTCGGCGATGGGGTCGAGCATCGTCACCAACAGGTCGACGCCCGCGGCTTTGGCGCGCACGAGCGTCTCGGGCACTTCTTTCCCCCAAAACGAAAGCAGATGCGCATGCGTGTCAGCAAGCGGTGCCAAGGGCACGGGACAAGCAACCGTCTTCTTTTTCTTGGTAAACGTCACGCGTTCGGCATTAGGCATCATGGATGAGCTCCTGAGCCAGGCGGATAAAGTCGGCAACATCAAGCGTTTCTGCGCGCGTGGTGGGTGCGATACCGCAAGCCTCAAAGGCGGCGTCGAGCACGTCCTTGGCAAAGCCGTTGGCGCTCATGGAATTGCGGATGGTCTTGCGGCGCTGAGCAAATGCAGCATCAATCACGCGGGCCACAAACTCGCGATCGAGTCCTTCGGGCGCCACGCCGTCAACACGGTCGATACGCACGACGGCCGAGTCCACGTGCGGTGCCGGCATAAAGCAACGTGGCGGCACCTCAAAGCGACCCGTAACCTGCGCATACAGGCCGAGCTTTGCCGTGTAGCCGCCATAGGTCTTGTTACCCGGCACCGCGGCAATGCGATCGGCAACCTCCTTTTGAACCATGACCACGG
This sequence comes from Collinsella sp., assembly GCA_052274955.1. Lineage (GTDB taxonomy): Bacteria > Actinomycetota > Coriobacteriia > Coriobacteriales > Coriobacteriaceae > Collinsella. The sequence continues at coordinate 4,484 of DAWCEJ010000233.1, read as the reverse complement.
CACGCTTGAGCGCGGGCATCGTCTGGAAGAACTGCAGGATGATCGTCGCCGCCACGTTATAGGGCAGGTTCGCGACAAATACCGTCGGCTCACCGCCTGCAGCCTGCTCAATCTGCCCCGTCGTCACCTTGAGCGCGTCGCCCATGATAAAGCGGAAGTTGGCATAGTCGGCGGCATGGGCATCGAGCACCGGTTCGAGTTCGGGATCGGCCTCGATCGACGTGACGCACGCCGCCTCCTGCAGCAGCGCGAGCGTGAGCGTACCAACGCCCGGGCCAACCTCGAGCACGCGCTCATCGCCCGTGAGCTCGGAAAGCTCGCAAATGCGCTCAATTACATGGTTGTCGATCAGGAAGTTCTGGCCCAGGCGATGCTTGGTCGCAAGGCCAAACTCCTCCAGCAGCTCCCTTGTTGCCGTGGGGTTTGCCAAAGGCGAAGTTGTCATAGTTGCCTCCTTAGCATGATGGCGGCGTCTTGAAACAAAAGGGCATGGACCGTTGCGGCCATGCCCTTACATCTAAACAGCAAATTGCCGATATGGCGCGCGGCGTCTTAGCCCAGACGCGGGAACAGCGGCTCACCCTTCTCGACGGGCTGACCACCGGCAAGCAGGCCCCAAGCGCAAATGCCCTTGAGGTCGTCGCTCGCGGCCTCGTCCTCGCAGGACAGGCGGCGCAGGGCTTCGGCAGAGGTCTGAGGCATGAGCGGCATCAGCAGGTGAGCGGCAATGCGGATGGCCTCGAGCAGGTTGTAGATCACAAATGCCAGCTCGTCAGCCTTAGCCTCATCCTTGGCAAGCGCCCAAGGCTCGGAGTCCTCGATGTAGTGGTTGGCGGCGTGGATGAGCTCCATAACCTCGTCCTTGGCTCCGCCGTAATCGAGCACGTCCATCTTGGCCATGTAGCGGTCGACCAGGCCATCGGCGATCTTTGCCAGCGGGTTGTCGAACGCATCGAACGATGCGGGCTTGGCGGGCGCGCAACCGTCAAAGTACTTGCCGCTCATGTTGAGCGAACGCGAGATAAGGTTGCCCCAGCTGTTGGCCAGGTCGGCGTTGTAGACCTGCTCCATGCGATCGAAGCTGATAGCGCCGTCGGTACCGGGAACGACGTCGGTCATAAAGTAGTAGCGATAGCCCTCGACGCCCAGCATGTCGATAACGTCCTGCGGAGCGATGGCGTTACCGCGGCTCTTGGACATCTTCTCGGCCTTGCCGGTCTCGGCATTGCGCACGGTCAGGAAGCCGTGGGCAAAGACGTGCTCGGGCAGGGCCTCGCCGATGGCCATGAGCATGGCGGGCCAAATGACGCAGTGGAAGCGGATGATGTCCTTACCCACGATGTGGAACTGCGCGGGCCAGCGATAGGCCAGCTCGGCACGCGCCTCGTCGGTGTCGACACCGTAGCCGACGGCCGTCATATAGTTGAGCAGCGCGTCAAACCATACATAGGTCACATGGCCCTCGTCAAACGGAACCTGGATGCCCCAGTCAAAGCTCGTGCGACTCACGGAAAGGTCGTTGAGGCCGCCCTCGACAAAGCTGCGAACCTCGTTCATGCGGAACGCAGGCTCGACAAAGTCGGGGTGCTCGTCATAGAGCTTGAGAAGCTTGTCCTGGAAGGCGGAAAGCTTAAAGAAGTAGGACTCCTCCTGGACGCGCTCAAGCGGACGGTGGCAGTCGGGGCATAGATGCTGGCCGACGCTGCCGTACTCCTCGTCGCCCTTCTGGACCTGCGTATCAGTGAAGTAGGTCTCGTCAGGCACGCAATACCAACCGTCGTAGCTGCCCTTATACAGGTAACCGGACTCCTTCATGCGCTCCCACAGGTACTGCACGGCATGATGCTGGCGCGGCTCGGTGGTGCGGATGAAGTCGTCGTTGGAAATCTCGAGCTTGCTCCAAAGCTCCTTGAAGTGCGGGGCCTGGCTATCGGTCCACTCCTGCGGCGTCATGCCATGCTTGGCTGCGGCCTCGGCGACCTTCTCGCCGTGCTCGTCCATGCCGGTCAGGAACTTGACGTTATAGCCGGCGGAACGGCGATAGCGAGCCTGAACGTCGGCGATGATGGTGGAATAAGCCGTGCCCAGGTGCGGATCGGCGTTGACGTAGTAGATGGGCGTCGTGATAAAGAACGAAGGCTTGCTTTGATCCATGGGGTTTGTCCTCCAGAAAAACGTTGCATACAGAGGATGATTCTAGCGCAAGGGCTGGATATCCTCCATCTATTGCATATCGAGCACCATGGCATAGACATCGCGCTTGCGGCGCGAATACTTCTGAGACAGGCGCTTGGCCACCGCAGACGCGGGCTCCCCCTCCTCGAGCGCGGCGCGGATATCCTCGCGCAGGGCCTCGTCGGGATCCGCTGCCGTGGCGCCGACCGGCACGATACCGGCCTCCTCATCCTCGCTCGGTGGCGCGATGACCAGCGCAATCTCGCCCTTTACCTCGCCGCGAGCACGCAGCTCCTCGGCAAGCTGGTCAGCGGGCCCGCGCAAGACCTCCTCGTGCAGCTTGGTGAGTTCGCGGCAGACGGCAACCTCACGCTGGGGAAAGACCTCCGCCACGGCCTCGAGCGTCGCCACGATGCGATGTGGAGACTCGTAGAAGATGAGTGCGCCGGGCACCACGGCAAGGCGCTGCAAACGGCGCACACGGTCGCCGTGCTTTCGGCCCAAAAAGCCCTCGAAGAAAAAATGCTCGCAGGGAATGCCGGACGAAACAAGCGCCGTGACGCAAGCAGAGGGCCCGGGAATAACTTCGACGGGCACATCGGCCTCACGCGCCGCCTCGACCAGCGCCTGGCCGGGATCGGACACGCTCGGCATGCCGGCGTCCGAGGCAAAAGCGAGGGTCTCCCCCGCCAGCAGACGGTCGACCAGGCCGGCGGCGCGGCTGGCGATCACATTCTCGTCGCAACGGACAAGCGGCTTGGAAATGCCCAGGTGCATCAGTAGCTTTGACGTCACACGCGTGTCTTCGCAGCAGATGGCATCAGCAGCGGCAAAGGCCTCACCAACGCGCGGGGACAGGTCGCCCAGGTTGCCGATGGGCGTGCCGACCACATAGAGTTTGCCCGTATGGGCGCTGTTTTGCGTCATATCAACCTATTCAATCATGCCGCGCTCGAGCGTACCGAGCGCCGCGCGGGCGTCCCATGCTGCAATGCGCTTCTCGGTCTTCCACGTTTGGAAGAACCAACCGGCAGCCGGCGCAAACGAAGCCAGCTGGTTGGCGATAAACACGCGCTCGTAGGCATTGCGGCCCTCGGGCGTAACCGACGAGTTGGCAAAGATCGCCGCGCCCGACCATTCGCCCACCAGCACGGGGAACCCAGTCGAAATCGCTTCTTTAAGCTCGTGCTTGTTACGCGAAATCGCCGTCGTCAGCCCGCGAGGGCTCGTGATGTCGAGCGCATACTCGTCGCGGTAATGGTACAGGTGAAGGTCCATGTAGACGTTCTTGTACTTGGCGCCGCGCATAAAATGCTTCCACTCGCTGGGATGCCCCGACGACGAGAAGACGACGATCTTATCCTCGGGCATATACGAACGGACGAGCTCGTAGGCATCGCGATAGAAATTGCGCAGGTAGTGAGCAGGAATGCCATCCGTCATGGTGAAGAGGCTCTTGCGAACGCTCATCTGCGGCGTGTCCAGCAGCTCAATGCCCAGCAGGCTCTCGGCCTCGCCATAGCGATCGGCCAAGCGCTCGAGCACGTCGAGTGCGACATGACGGCCGTTGGTGGACGAATGCCACTCGGCGACAGCCTCCGGCGTGGTGGGCGAATCGTTGGAATCGCCCTGGCCACCGGGCACGGTTGCCAGATCGAGCAGCACGCGGATGTCGTACTTGGCAGCCCACTCAATTGCGCGGTCGATGTAATCGACAACCGATATGTAGGAGGCATCGGACTCCTGTGAGCCAAAGGCATACCAGGGCACCGGCAGACGCACGGCATTGAGACCGATCTGCGCCATGCGGCGAAAATCGTCCTCGCTCACAAACGTCTCGTAATGACGACGCATGCGCTCGTTGTAAGCGGCGGTACCCATGGCCTCCTGCAGCTCGGCTGCGTTGGATGCGCCGGTCGCCGCGTACAGCGACGGGGTCACCCAAGGCTCGGGAATAAACCAGCCAGAGAGATTAACGCCGAGTATCCTCTCCATCACTGCCCCCTTCGGATCATGCAGGTCGAACCCGCATCGTATTGCATAGGATAAGTATCGTTTTGAGTATACCCGCGTGTGCGGACAGGCGACCGAACGGTCTGCAAAGTGACGCGAAAGTGGGAGGAATGTCTGGGGCGGGCGGGCTCGGAATGGTGCGACGAGGTGTGTACGCGCGCCGGAGGCAGGCACCGGAAAGTGTGTCCCGTTCTGAGCCCTTATTCTGGGACGCAGTTTCCGCAGAACCCTACATAAAAGAAAAGGACCCCTTTGCAGAGGTCCTAGTCAATTCAAGGTGGCGGGGAAGGGAATCG
>DAWCEJ010000232.1:0-5170 GCA_052274955.1 Collinsella sp. | reverse complement strand
GTCTTGCCCGTGCCGGTGGGACCCAGGAAGATAAAGCTGCCGCCGGGACGACGCGGGTCCTTGAGCGGCGAGCGGCTGCGGCGCACGGCCTTGGCGACGGCCTCGACGGCCTCGTCCTGGCCGATAATGCGGGTCTTGAGCACGCTTTCGGTCTGCAGCAGGCGACGGCTCTCGCTCTCGGTGAGCGAGGAAACCGGCACGCCAGAGGTCACGGACACGATGTCGGCAATCTGACTCACGTCGATGGTGAGCGGGCTGGCGTCGAGCTCGGCGGTCCAGGCGGCCTTGGCTTCGGCGAGTTCAATCTCGGCGGCCTTCTGCTGCTCGGTGATCTCGGCGGCCTTGTTCATGTCATCGCTCTCGGTGGCCTCCTGCGCGGCGGCCTTGAGCTCCTCTATACGATGCTCGGCCTCGCGCACCGGCTCGGGCGCGCGATTCGCGGCGATGCGAGCGCGGGCACCGGCCTCGTCGATGAGGTCGATGGCCTTATCGGGCAGGAAGCGATCCTGGATGTAGCGGTTGGAAAGGTTCGCGGCGGCCTCGATAGCACCCTGCGTATAGCGCACATGGTGGTGCTCCTCGTAGCGCGGCTTGAGCGCGGTCAGGATCTTGACCGTGTCCTCGACGCTCGGCTCCTCGACATCGATGGTCTGGAAGCGGCGCTCAAAGGCCGGATCTTTAGTGAGGTACTTACGGAACTCCTCAGCCGTGGTGGCACCAATGATCTGGAAAGCACCGCGCGCGAGCACGGGCTTGAGCATAGAGCTCGCATCGATAGAACCCTCGGCAGAACCGGCACCGATGATGGTGTGCATCTCGTCGATAAACAGGATGACGTCGTCGGCTTCGGTGGCCTCCTGGATCACGTTCTTGAGGCGCTCCTCAAACTCACCGCGATACTTGGCGCCCGCCACGAGGCCCGGCAAGTCGAGCGTCCAGATGTTCTGGTTCATAAGGTTCTCGGGCACGCTGCCGGCGGCGATCTGCTGAGCCAGGCCCTCGACGATAGCCGTCTTGCCCACGCCGGGATCGCCCAGGATAAGCGGATTGTTCTTGGTGCGGCGCGAAAGGATCTCCATCATGCGCTGGACTTCCTTTTCGCGGCCAATCACGGGATCGAGCTCGCCGTCGCGCGCCTTCTGCGTGAGGTTGGTGGCGAACTGCTTGAGCGTGTCGGTGCCGCCCCCCTTTTGCTGAGAGGCATCCGAGCCGCTAAAGAACGGCAAGCCCGCACCGGGGCGACCGGCGCCGGCTCCGGCGAGCGGACGCTTCTTGTCCTGATCCTTGGCGGTGAGTTTCTCGATAGCCTTTTTGATGGAGGCGGACGACACACCCAGGCGCATGAGGATGTCCATGGCCATGCCGTTGCCCTCTTCGACGATGCCGATCAGCAAGTGCTCGGTCGACACGTAGGTCTGGTTGTTCTCACGCGCCACGCGGAAGGAGCGCTCCATCACGCTAATGACGAGCGGCGTAAAGGCAAGCTTGGCAGCCTCGGTCTCCTCGCTGGGCTCGGGAACCGTGGTCTGGACCTCTTTGAGGGTATCCATGATGTCGTCGTAGGAGATATCGAGCGAGCGCAGCGCCTCAGCGGCAATGCCCTCGTCCTCCTTGGCGAGCGCGAGCAACAGATGCTCGGTACCCACCTTATTTGAATGAAGATCGAGCGCCTCCTGCTTGGCCATGGACATGACCTTGCGCGCGCGATCGGTAAAACGGTCTAACATGCTAGTTCCTCTTAGACGAGCTAGTTTTTTCAAACGCAAAGCGCCACTCGTGGCGGCGCTTTGGTCTCTTTACCCATATGGAGTATATGTTAACCGCTGGGGCCTTTTCCGCATGCAGCCATACGACAACGTCTACAAAAAAGGAATTGCCAGGTGCGTCTGCATCGGCCCAACGAGCGTGGATTTTCGGACACCCATTCCACGAGCGTGGATAATCTCCCGTTTTGAGCCCGTAAACAGGCCAAAAACGGGAGATTATCCACGTTCATGTTTTGCGGATCAGTTTCATTTGCACCAATTAGCTGGTGTGGCGCCAGCGAGGGTCGGTGAGCGTACGCGCCACGCCCAGGCCAACGGGCAGAAACGCCACGATGAGCACTGCACGCACAAACCAGCCGAGCATATTGACCGTGTCGAAGGTGCACATGTAATACATCGAGCGATACAGATACAAGCCCGGCACCATAATAACAATCGACGGCACCGTGAGGGCGATGCGTGGGTAGGTGAGCTTGATTTCGGCTAAGCTCGCGAGCAGTCCCGATACCAGCGCGCCGATAAACGCTGCTGCCTCGGGAGGCATACCCACGCTCAGACCCAGGAAGGGAAACAGCGTCGGCGCATCAACGAGCGTAAGGCGCAAGGTATTAGACATGGCGCCGATGAGCCCTGCCGCCGCTGCCATCTTTACCGGACTGTTGAACATAACCGAGAAGCCAAATACTCCGACAAAGCTCATCACAATACGCAAGAGTGTAAGAGCCAACGGTGAGAGGCCGAGCGGGGCAAAATCATCCGGCGCCAGCCCCACACACTCGGCAACCATCCAGCCTACGAGGGTCGCCATCACAATAATCGACACAGCATACGAAAGACGCTCAATGCCGCTTCGCATGTCGAGCTTAGCGATGTCGAGGCCTGCCGTAATGAGAGGAAAGCCGGGGATCACAAAGAGCATGGCGCCGATATAGCCTTCTTGGTGCGACATTGCCCCCGGTATGACCTGGCCAAGGCCAAGCAATGCCAGCAGATACGAAACGCAAGCGAGCGCAACGCCAATCGTCAGCGCGCTAAACTGGCCAAGACCCTGCTTGAGAATATGAGAGCGAGCAAAGTTGCCAACACCAGCGCCTACGAATGCGCAGGCCATCTCGATAGGGCCGCCGCCGAGCAAAAAGACGAAGGCGCCGCAAGCACAAGCTGCCGCAAGGCCCTGTTGCCAGGGAGAGTAATCGGGTTTTGAACTCTCAACGGTCTTGAGCATCTCGTGGTATTCGTGCACGGTAAACCGGCGCCCATACGTCTCGATTTCCTTTAGGAAGCTCTCCATCATCCAAATGCGATGGGTATTGACTCCCGTTGTGGGCAGGCTGACAACCTCGTTAAAGCAGTGGCCATCTTCGATGCAGGTGCACTCAAACGACAGAAGACTTAAGTCAACGTGGACGGTGACACCGAGTACGGCGGCGACGCGATTCATGGTATCGCGTACACGCCAGGCACCCGTTCCGCTCGCGAGCATAAGCATACCGGTGCGGCAGATGATGGATGACTTATCGGTGAGCGGCGCATCGACGGCAGGCTCATCGCCTGCCGTCACGATCTGGTGCCAGTCAGTTTTCATATGGAGTGCGCCGGCACGAACACCGTGGTGCATGGGGGCTCTCGAAAGCAGCGAGTCAAGGCGCGAAGACTGTGGGGACTCCGTTGATTCGTCCTCAACCTCATCAGTCTCTTCATCGACCAGATCAAATGAGTCAAGCGATGCCGGCTCGCGACGATCGATTAGCTCCTCATCCTCATCGTCAAAGTAATTGAACTGATCGAGCATGTCCTCTTCGATTGCACGCTCGCTCGCGTCGTCCATATAGACGCTCCCTTCCTACCGACTAACCCCCATCCTAGGCAGCGACGGCTAAAGGAAACATAAAAGAGACGGCTGCCATGCGAGCCATGTGCTCAATAGCCGTTGGGTAGTCGTTTAAGAACGTCCCCAATGACTATTGACGGCCAAGGCAACGCCGATGTATTGGCGACGTCAGCGAGCGGGTCGCATTTGAGACAAGGTGACGTGAAACGAAAGGGCGCTGACCTTCTGGTCGCGCCCTTGAAGTTGAGCGTCAGATTGTCCAAATGCGGCCCGCGCAGCGTCGAGCCGTTACGCGGTTCGTAGAACCGCGTAACTAGTTAGTACATCTTTGCGCCGGCGGGAATGGAAGCGTCGAGCTGGATTAGGTTGAGGCGCTCCTCGCCCTCCTCCTCGTGGATGGCACTGATGAGCATGCCGCAGCTGGGGATGCCCATCATCTTACGCGGAGGCAGATTGGTGATGGCAAGCAGGGTCTTGCCGACCAGGTCCTCGGGCTCATAGTATTCATGGATGCCGGAGAGGATGGTGCGGTCGGTACCGGTACCGTCGTCGAGCGTAAAGTTCAGCAGCTTCTTGGACTTCTTGACGGCCTCGCATGCCTTGACCTTCACAGCGCGGAAATCGCTCTTGGAGAAGGTGTCAAAGTCGACGAACTCCTCGAACAACGGCTCAACGGCGATCTTGGAGTAATCGAGCGTGGGCTTAAGCGACTTAACGAACGAGCTCGCGGCGTTGCCGGCCTCTGCAGCCTTGGCGGCAGCGGCACCGGACTGGAAACCCTTCTCGGGCTTCATGTGCGGGAACAGCAGGACGTCGCGGATAGAAGCCTGGTTGGTGAGCAGCATGACCACGCGGTCGATACCAATGCCAATGCCGCCCGCGGGAGGCATACCGTACTCGAGGGCGCGCACGTAGTCCTCGTCATACTCCATGGCCTCATCGTCGCCACCAGCCTTCTCGGCCATCTGGGCGGCAAAGCGCTCGGCCTGGTCGACCGGGTCGTTGAGCTCGGAGAACGCGTTGGCGTACTCGTGACCGGCGATAACCAGCTCAAAGCGGTGCGGCAGGCGCGGGGCGTCCTCAAAGCGCTTGGCAAGCGGGCTGACCTCGATGGGGTAATCGCAAACGAACGTGGGGTTGACAATGGTGTCCTCGCCCAGCTCATCGTAGATCTCAGCGATAATCTTGCCGGCGGTCCACTCGGGCTTAATCTCCAGGCCCTTCTCGCGCGCGGCGGCAGCAAGCTCCTCGACCGGCGTGTCGATGGTGACCTGCTTGCCGAGCACGTCGGAAACGATGTCGGTCATGGGACGGCTGGCCCACTCACCAGAAAGGTCGATGGTCTGGCCCTGGTACTCGATGACCTCGGGGTTGCCGATGGCCTTGTTAGCCGCCTTAATGACACCCTGGGCGAGCGCCTTCATGCCCTCGAGGTCGGAGAAGGCACGATAGGCCTCCATCGTGGTGAACTCGGGGTTGTGGGTAAGGTCCATGCCCTCGTTACGGAAGATACGGCCGATCTCGAACACGCGCTCAAAACCGCCGACGATGCAGCGCTTGAGGTGCAGCTCGG
>DAWCEJ010000231.1:0-2383 GCA_052274955.1 Collinsella sp. | reverse complement strand
GCTCCGGGATAGAGCGGATAAGGCCCCAGGTGTAGGGGTGGCGGCTCTCGTAGAAGATTTCCTCAGCAGTACCGAACTCGACGGGACGGCCGGCGTACATAACCATGATTTTGTCGGCCATATCGGCGACAACGCCCAGGTCATGGGTAATCATGATAATGGCGTTGCCGTTCTTCTGCTGCATCTCCTGCATGAGCTCGATAATCTGAGCCTGAATGGTAACGTCCAGAGCCGTCGTGGGCTCGTCGGCAATCAGGATATCGGGATCGCAGGCAAGGGCCATAGCAATCATGACGCGCTGACGCATACCGCCGGAGAACTGGTGCGGATACTCATTGACGCGCTTCTCGGGCTCGGGGATACCCACGAGGTCCAAAAGCTCGGTGGCGCGCTTGAGCGCCTCCTGCTTGGAGTAGCCACGGTGCAGACGAAGGCCCTCGCCCACCTGCTTGCCGATCTTATAGACCGGGTTCAAGGAGGTCATAGGATCCTGGAAGATCATCGCGATATCGTTACCGCGAATGTGCTGCATCTCTTCCTCGGTCATTTCGAGGATAGAACGACCGCGATAGCGAACGTCGCCGCCCTCGATCTTTCCCGGAGGCATCGAAATGAGGCCCATGATGGTCATGGCGGTCACGGACTTACCGGAGCCGGACTCACCGACGACGCCCAAGGTCTCGCCGCGATCGAGCGTGTAGGAGACACCGTCGACAGCGCGAACGACGCCATCCTCGGTGTGGAAATACATCTTAAGGTCATCGACCTCGAGCAGATGCTGGCCCTCGGGAACCGGCTGGTCCTTCAGGTCCACATAGTTCTTGTTCTTCTTCATCCTTATGCGTCCTTCATCTTGACGTCGAGGGCGTCGCGCAGACCGTCACCCAGCAGGGTGAAGGCGAGCACCGTCGAGAGAATTGCCAGACCGGGCATGATCATCATCCAGGGAGCAGTCAGAAGATACTGCTGACCGTCCTGAATCATGGAGCCCCACGAAGGCGTAGGCGGGATAACGCCCATGCCGAGGAAGGACAGAGCGGACTCGGTCAAAATGGCACCACCAATGTTCATGGTCGCGTAGACCACGATGGAGGCGACGGAGTTCGGGAAGATGTGACGCACGACGATACGGGCATCGGATGCGCCCATCGCGCGCGCAGCGTCAACATAGTCGTTTTCCTTGACCGTCAGGATCGCGGATCGGAAGACGCGCGCAATCGAAGGCCAGCCGAGAATACCGATGGCGATAAAGACGTTCTGAAGACCACGGCCGATAACGGCGATCATGGCGACGACGAACAGCACGTACGGGAACGCCAGGAAGATGTCCGCGCAGCGCATGATAATCGTATCCCAGATGCCGCCATAGAAACCGGCAAGGGCGCCCATGACCAGACCGATCACCGTGGAGATGGCGGTGGCCATAATACCGACGGAAAGCGAAACACGTGCACCGTAGATAACACGAACGAGAATGTCGCGGCCAAGGGCGTCGGTGCCAAACGGGTGCTCGGCACACGGAGCCAGCAGCGACGTCTCGGCCATGGTGGTCGAGTCGGAAGCCGTCGGCGAACCGAGCCAGGGCTTAGCCCACAGATCTGCGGTCAGGGCAACCAAAACGACGACGATGATCCAGCAGACACCGATAACGGCGAGCTTGTTCTTGCGAAGACGCTTAAAAGCGTCGCCCCACAGCGTGCGGGACTTGGCGGGAGCAGATGCGGCCTTGGTGGCGGTAGCCTGCTCCTGAGACTGAGAATCAGTTTCCTGCATGAGACGTACCTCCCTTAGGCCTTATCCGACGGACCGCCAAGGCGGATGCGCGGGTCGAGGAATGCATAGCTAATGTCGACGAGCAGGTTGATCACCATGACGACGACGACGATGAGCGTAACGCCGCCCATAACGATGGGCCAGTCACGCATGCTAATGGCGCGATAGACCTCATAGCCGATACCGGGCCAGTTAAAGACCGTTTCGGTCAGGATGGCACCCGAAAGCATGCCGCCAAAGTCGACACCAATATAGGTAACGACGGGGATGAGTGCATTCTTAAGCGCATGCTTGATGATGATCGCGCGATTGGAGAGACCCTTGGCCTTTGCCGTACGGATGTAATCTTGGTTCATGACGTCAAGCAGCTGCGAACGCATAATGCGGGCAGCATAAGCGGTCGAAACCGAAGCCAGCGTAATGGTCGGAAGCACATAGTGCATCCAATCCTGATACTGAGAGCTGGAACCGCCGGCACCCGAAATCGGCATGGAGAATGCGCCGCCGGTGAGGTCCTTAAGGATGACGCCGAAGAACAGCTGCCGCAGCATGCCGAGCCAGCAGGCGGGAACGGCACCGAGGATCGACGTGGTCGGCGTTGCCAAAATAT
>DAWCEJ010000230.1:0-2770 GCA_052274955.1 Collinsella sp. | reverse complement strand
TTATTTTGGCAGGTTTTATCAGGCAAAACGTTCAAATAAAAACGCCGGATGCAAGACGAGCGTGCCCGTCGGCATCCGGCGCATCCACGGCTACCAGCTCAGCAGCTCGTAACCATCCTCGGTCACCACGAGCTGTACCTCGCACTGGGCCGAATCGCTGCCGTCCTTGGTGCGCACACACCAACCATCACCCTTGCTAATCTTGATGTCGGGCGCTCCGGCATTGACCATGGGCTCGATGGTAAAGACCATGCCCGGGGCCATGATGGTGTCCACATCGGGCGCCTCGGTGGTAAAGCCCACAAACGGGTCCTCGTGGAACTCCTTGCCAATGCCGTGTCCGCCGTACTCGCGCACCACGCTAAAGCCGGCGTCCTCGACGGTCTTCTGTACGGCCTCGGCCATAACGGAGAGCGGCAGCCACGGCTTGACGGCTGCCAGGCCCGCCTCCACGCTGGCGCGGGTGACGTCGACCAGGCGCTGGCGCTCGGCAGAGACCTCGCCGATGCAGAACATGCGACTCGAGTCGCTAAAGTAGCCGTCCAAGATCGTGGAGCAGTCCACGTTGATGATGTCGCCCTCGTGCAGCACGTCCGCATCGCAGGGGATACCGTGACAGACCACGTCGTTGATCGAGGTGCACACGCTCTTGGGGTAGCCCTCGTAGTTGAGGTCGGCCGGCGTGCCACCATGCTCGACGGTGTAGTCGTAGATCATCTGGTCGATCTGGTTGGTGGTCATGCCCGCGGCGATGTGCTCGCCTACGTAATCGAGCACGCCCACGTTGATGGCGGCCGAGCGTTTGATGCCCTCGATATCGGCGGGTGTCTTGTAGAGCGTGCGGGGCAGAACCTCCCAGCCCTCTTCCCACAAGCGCTCGAGGCGCTCATCAAAGGCGCTATGGCATTTCTTATATTTTTTGCCGCTGCCGCACCAGCAGGCGTCGTTGCGGCCGGGCACGGGTCCTTTGTCATACATGGCTAACTTCCTTTCATCCGCAGCTAGTATAGCCCACCTACGCGTCCATAGAAGTTGCGGTGATATAGTTCTGATTTAAGCGGTTTAACAGCATAAACAGGAACTATATCACCGCAACTGATGGGGCGGGATGGCGGGCACTAGCTGCTGCGTGGTTTTGCTAGTAGCTCACCTGGCAGGGAATGCCGAGGGCGCGCACACGCGCGGCAATGGCGTCGAGGACGTCGGGTGCTGCTTTGGCAAGGCCGGTGACCGGTGTCTCGCGCGCCACCGTGTAGATGGTCGCCTCCTGCGGACGAATGCGCTCGAGTGCCGCGAGCCAAGGGCCAACGTACTCCTCGCCGGTATTGTCGAGAGGATTGCCCTGGTGTTCGCCGGTCAAAAACATCGTCTGGATAATGACGTGGCCGTTAAAGCTCGCGAACGCCTCGATCTGGTGCTCCACATCGTAGGGGCCAACGGGTTGATCGAGCAGCTGGATAAATGCCGGGTCGACCGTATCGAGCTTGAGGATGTTGTCGTCGACCATCATGAGCGCGTCGTGTACCTGGGGACGGTCGGCGCGCGTGCCGTTGGAGAGCACGGCGATCTTGGAGTTTGGGGCAAACTCGTCGCGCAGCGCGACAGCGCCGGCGATGGCCTGCGGAAACTCCGGTGCGGCGGTGGGCTCGCCGTTGCCGGCAAACGTGATTACATCGGGCAGCTCACCTTCGACTGCCATCTCGCGCAATTTGGCCTCGAGTGCATCGAGCACCACGGCAGCCGTGTTATACGATTCGTGACAGGGGCGCTCGGCATTGAGACCGTTCTCGCAGTAGATGCAGTCGAACGTGCAGATCTTGCCGCTCGCCGGCATCATGTTGACACCGAGCGAAAGGCCCAGGCGACGGCTGCGAACGGGCCCAAAGATGGGGCTGGCATTTAGAAACGTAGACATAGGTAAAAGCTCCTCAAGACAATTAACCTTAAGCATAGCATCGGCTCCAACGTATGGTCCGGGCTTGTGCTTTGCAGGTTTCGTTTTTTAACTCTGCCTTCGATGCCGCGTCATGAAAGGTATCGGGTCGGGTACAGTTAATCTGTTAACAAAACGCAAGACGATGGGGCACAACATGGAATTTACGGTCGAGAACGCGGGCACCACGATCGCCTGCCGTGAGTATGCCGGCCCGGATGTATCGTCCGATACACCCGCCTTGGTGTGCGTGCACGGTGCGTGCGTCGACGGCGTCTTTTTTGACGCCATCGCCCGCGAGCTCGCCCGTGACTGTCGCGTCATTGCTTACGACCGCCGCGGTTGCGGCGAGAGCGGCGACGCTGCAGACGGACGCTACGACCTCGCCGCCCAGGCCGCCGACCTGCAGGCTGTTATCGAGCATATTGGCGCTCCGGCAAACGTGCTCGCGCACAGTGCCGGTACGTTGGTGGCCCTGGAGCTTCTCCGTGCAAACCCCACCATAATCTCGCGTGCGATTCTGCATGAACCCGCCGTGACGGCTGAGGGTGCCGGTCTGGGCGCGGCCCCGGTTTTGCTCGAGATGATCGCCGCGGGAAAGGTCTCCAGGGCATTACGGGCCTTCCTGGGCGCCATCGGCGATTCGGACCCTGAGGCCCCCAAGTTAACCGAGGCAGAAGCCAAGCATGCCCTGCGCAACGGCCGTAGTTTCATGGCAAACGAATACGGGATTACTATGACCTGCGTTCCCGATTGGGATAGCGTTCGCGCGTCGAAAACGGTGGCCGCCGTGCTCCTGGGCGAGCTCTCGATTGGTACGCCCCGCGAGGCGGGAAC
>DAWCEJ010000229.1:0-1294 GCA_052274955.1 Collinsella sp. | reverse complement strand
CTCCCGTAAGTCCACGCCGTTCGCTGCCCAGATGGCTGCCGAGGCTGCTGCCAAGCAGGCCATGGAGCACGGTATGAAGAAGGTTTCCGTCTTCGTCAAGGGCCCCGGCTCCGGTCGTGAGACCGCCATCCGCTCCCTCCAGGCTGCTGGCCTCGAGGTCTCGAGCATCCAGGACAAGACCCCCATTCCGCACAACGGCTGCCGCCCCAAGAAGCGTCGCCGCGTGTAACTGAAAGGATCGTATCAATATGGCAATCGACAGGACTCCTGTTCTTAAGCGCTGCCGTCAGCTCGGGATCGATCCCGCTGAGCTCGGTTACAGCAGCAAGAAGGAATCTATCCGTCAGCCCAAGCGCCGTCGCAAGGAATCTGAGTACGGCATGCAGCTGCGCGAGAAGCAGAAGGTCAAGTTCATCTATGGCGTTCTGGAGAAGCAGTTCCACGGCTACTTCAACAAGGCCCGTAAGATGAACGGCGTCACCGGTGAGAACCTCATGATCATTCTTGAGTCTCGCCTCGACAACGTCGTCTTCCGTCTTGGCTTCGCCCGCACCCGCAAAGAGGCTCGTCAGTCCGTCCGTCACGGTCACTTCACCGTGAACGGCAAGCGCGTGGACATCCCGTCCTACCGCGTCAAGGCCGGCGACGTCGTCGCTGTCGGCGAGAAGTTCCGTGACCTCCTCCCCATCAAGGAGGCCCTGATTTCCTCCGAGCGCTTTGAGGTCCCTGGCTGGCTCGAGGTCGATATCGAGAAGCTGTCTGGTAACGTGCTCGCTCTGCCGACGCGTGAGCAGATCAGCGGTGATATCAACGAGCAGCTCATCGTCGAGCTCTACTCTAAGTAGTCCATCCGGGCTGCTGAGGCTGGAGGTAATACATGTCAGAATTCATTAGGCCTCAGGTTCAGGTCGAAGAGATCAACGAGACGTCTGCTCGTGTCTCCGTCGAGCCGCTCGAGCGTGGTTACGGCGATACGCTGGGTAACTCCCTTCGTCGCGTTCTTCTGTCCTCGCTCGAGGGTGCCGCCGTCGAGGCTATTCAGATCGATGGTGCGCAGCACGAGTTCATGACCATCCCTAACATGGTCGAGGATGTCACCGACATCGTCCTGAATGTCAAGGGTCTTGTCTTCAGGGCTCTCGGCACGACCGACGAGGCGACCGCCACCATCTCGGTTGACGGCCCCTGCGAGGTCACCGGTGCGGACTTCTTTATTCCGTCCGAGTTTGAGCTGGTCAACCCCGAGCAGCACATTGCTACGCTCACCGAGGGTGGCCATCTCACCATGAGCATG
>DAWCEJ010000228.1:0-10947 GCA_052274955.1 Collinsella sp. | reverse complement strand
TCGTTGACGACGCTGCCGTTCTGCGCCATTTCGTCAGCTGCGGCATGGCGGAGGGCCGTCGCGGGAGCGAGTCCTTCGACGTTTACGGCTATCGAAATCGTTATGCGGACCTGAGGAAGGCTTTCGGGCAGAACTTGAAGAGCTATTACATCCACTATTTAAATTGCGGCATTAAGGAGGGGCGTAATGGCGCAAGTATGACTGGATACGAAGGTTTTATTATGTCGCCCGCCTATTCAACCTATCTAGATGCAGCCAATCATTTCACAAAGACTGTGGGCTCAAAAGGATTCCCTTCAGCCGTTTACACGGATAGGGGTGCGTCGAACATCAGGGATTTCTGCAAAATCCTATATGAAGAGGCTCAGTCGGAGGGTGTCTCACCTGAGGTTTTATATGGACAGGTGATGAAAGAAACGGGATATTTGAAGTTTGGAAATTTGGTTCAGCCTAATCAGTGCAATTTTGGAGGCCTTGGCGCCACTGGACCTGGTAACCCAGGCTACACCTTCGGATCTGTTCGTGAGGGACTGCGGGCGCAGGTTCAACATCTAAAGGCGTATGGTTCAACGGAGCCATTGACCAATCCGTGTATTGATGCTCGCTTTAAATATGTCAGTCGTGGCTGTGCTCCGAGAACCGTTGATTTAAATGGCAAATGGGCCGTGCCTGGCGTTGGATACGGTGAAAGCATTGATGCAATCGCCAAAGAAGTTATTGGTTAGGCATTAAGAATAGATTTAAAGATCTAAATCGATTGGGTTAATTTGACTGACAATATAAAGAAAAACATTACATGGAATACCGTTGGTTCGATTGCATACCTTGCTTGCCAGTGGTTAACGACAGTTGCTGTAGTTCGACTATCATCGGATTTTACCTATGCTGGCGATTTGTCCTTGGCAATGACGATCAGCAATCTATTTGTTCCAATCGGTTTGTATAAGATTCGATCCTTTCAGGTATCCGATCTTTCTTGTGAGTATTCTTCGGGGGAATACATCGGTTTTCGTCTAATCACAATAATGTTGGGGTTTGTTTTCGTATTACCTTATGCATTCTTTACCTGTCAGCAGCCTTCCCTTCTCCCCATATGCCTCTATTGCATATATAAGTCAATAGAGGTGATGGTCGATGTGTTCCACGGCATTGATCAAAAAGCAGGAAATATGATTTATTGTGGGATTTCGATGCTGCTGAGAGGCATTTTGTCACTTCTCGCATTTTGTGCCGGAATGTATATTTCACATTCTCTTGTATTGAGCATCGTTCTAATGATTGCGGTGTCTCTCCCTGTAATGGTTGTTGATGTACGTTGGGCTTCGAATTTCGATTCGATCGTTCCTTCTTTTAGGTTCAAGGCGATGTCTGAACTGTTTTATAAGTGTCTTCCTGCTACGGTTGGGGTTTTTTGTTGCGCTGCAGTTACATCTGTGTCGCGTCAAGAACTTGCTACTGCATTAGGGGCTTCGATGCTGGGTGTTTATTCATCGGTATGTTCTCCCGCGGCTATCGTTCAGGCAGGTGCTGCTAATGCCTATGCCCCTTTGCTCGGCGCTTTTGCGAGCGCTAGTGAGTCGGGGGATAAAAAAGCATTTAATACAATGTTGGCGAAGGTCGTTCTTGGCGCCCTTATCTTGTGTATTCTTATTTTGTTCGCTTGTTTCATCTGCGGCGACTACTTTTTGGGCCTACTTTTCGGTGACCAAATTCATCAGTATTCTTTTTTGCTGTACGGTGCGGTAATTAGCTCGCTGCTTACGGCGTTCATTGGCTTCTTTTCCGACCTGACAATTGTTAAAAGAAAGATGGTCGGTAATCTTGTTGGTAATTTAGTTGCTTTAATCGTTGTTGTCCCTCTTTCCGGCTTAATGATTCAGTTGTTCGGACCTAACGGAACGAGTATTGCAATTTCGCTTGCTTATTTTGTCGGGTGTGTCGCGATGCTTCCCTGTATTATTCGGAAATAATACAGTAGAGATTCGCTAAATACTTAAATATAAAAGTGCGCGGCTGGTGCTTAATATCTATCTGCAATGACTTCTTCAACGCCAATAGGGGAGTTACCAGTTTTAGCGCAGGTATAAACGCATTTTAATTCTAATTTATGCGCAGCGGTCGTCTTTTCGTTTAGGATAAGAAACGTATTGGTAAGCTAAGTATCTACTTATTAATTGTTTAAGTTTCATTCACCTTTATTTTTAAATTGGAGCTTGAAATGTGCGATAGCGTATTCAAAGACAAGACCCTCATGATCACGGGCGGCACCGGCTCGTTCGGCAACACCGTGCTCAAGCACTTCATGAACACCGACCTGGCCGAGATCCGCATCTTCTCCCGCGACGAGAAGAAGCAGGACGACATGCGCCACCGCCTGCAGGAGAAGTCGCCGGAGCTCGCCTCCAAGGTGCGCTTCTTCATCGGCGACGTCCGTAACGCCCAGAGCGTGCGCGACGCCATGCACGGCGTGGACTACATCTTCCACGCAGCGGCCCTCAAGCAGGTGCCCTCCTGCGAGTTCTTCCCCATGGAGGCCGTGCGCACCAACGTCATCGGCACGGACAACGTCCTGCACGCCGCCATCGACGAGGGCGTGGACCGCGTCGTGTGCCTGTCCACCGACAAGGCGGCATACCCCATCAACGCCATGGGCAAGTCCAAGGCCATGATGGAGTCCATCATCTACGCCAACGCCCGCAACGGCGCCGGCCGCACCACCATCTGCTGCACGCGCTACGGCAACGTCATGTGCTCTCGCGGCAGCGTCATCCCGCTGTTCATCGACCGCATCCGCAAGGGCGAGCCGCTCACGGTCACCGACCCCAGCATGACCCGCTTCCTCATGAACCTGGACGAGGCCGTGGACCTGGTGCAGTTCGCCTTCGAGCACGCCAACCCCGGCGACCTGTTCATCCAGAAGGCACCGGCCTCCACGATCGGCGACCTCGCCGAGGCGGTGCAGGAGGTTTTCGGCCGCGTTGGCACCCAGGTCATCGGCACCCGTCACGGCGAGAAGCTCTTCGAGACCCTTATGACCCGCGAGGAGCGCCTGAGGGCCGAGGACATGGGCGGCTACTACCGCGTCGCCTGCGACTCGCGCGACCTGAACTACGACAAGTTCGTCGTCGACGGCGAGGTGGAGACCCAGGCCGACGAGTCCTACACCTCCCACAACACCGAGAGGCTCGACGTGGCGGGCACCATCGCCAAGATCAAGACCGCCGAGTACGTGCAGCTGGCCCTGGAGGGCCGCGAGCACGAGGCGGTGCAGTAGGGTGAGGGTCCTCGTCACCGGCGCCAGGGGCTTCGTGGGTAGGAACCTCTGCTGCGCGCTGAAGAACATCCGCGACGGCAAGGACCGCCGCGCCAAATACCGGGACCTGCTGCCGCTCGAGGTCATGGAGTACGACGTCGACTCGACCCCCGAGGAGCTTGACGGCTACTGCTCCCGTGCCGACTTCGTCTTCAACCTTGCCGGCGTCAACCGCCCCAAGGACCAGTCCGAGTTCATGGAGGGCAACTTCGGGTTCGCCTCCACGCTGCTCGAGACGCTCGAGCGCCACGGGAACACGTGCCCCGTCATGCTCTCCAGTTCCGCGCAGGCGAGTCTGTCGGGCCGCTTCGAGGGATCGGTCTACGGAGAGTCGAAGCTGGCGGGGGAGGGCCTGTTCCGCGGGTACTCTGAGCGCACGGGTACTCCTGTCCTCATCTACCGTTTCCCTAACCTCTACGGCAAGTGGTGCCGCCCGCACTACAACTCCGCCGTCGCGACCTTCTGCGACGCCATCGCGAACGGCCGCCCCTACACCGTGAACGACCCCTCGGTGGAGCTGGAGCTCCTCTATATCGACGACCTGGTCGATGAGATGCTGGGCGCCCTGTTGGGGAAGGAGCACCGCTGCGGCTACGAGGGCCTCACGAGGGTCGAGGGCGAGGACTTCTGCTGCGTCCCGGAGACCGACGTTAAGACCCTGGGCGAGATCGTCTACCTGCTCGGGTGCTTCCGCGACAGCCGCGAGACGCTGACGGTGCCCGACCTGTCCGAGGGCTCCTTCTCCAAGAAGCTCTGGAGCACGTTCCTGTCCTACTACGAGCCGGGGCACTTCGCCTACGGCCTCAAGCCCAATGTTGACGCCCGCGGCTCGTTCACCGAGTTCCTGCGCACGCCGGAGCGCGGCCAGGTCTCGGTCAACGTGTCCAGGCCCGGCATCACCAAGGGCAACCACTGGCACATGAGCAAGTGGGAGAGGTTCCTGGTGGTCTCCGGCACCGCCTCCATCAAGTTGAGGAAGGTGGGGGAGGACGCCGAGGGCAACCCGTTCCCCGTCGACGAGTACGTCGTCTCGGGTTCCGACATGCGCGCCGTGGAGATGATCCCCGGGTACACGCACTCCATCACCAACCTGTCCGACACCGAGGACCTCGTGACGGTCATGTGGGCCAACGAGCCCTTCGACCCCGAGAACCCCGACACCTACTACGAGGAAGTCTAGAGGTTTTGACCAGATACGCTCACATTAATAGCGTTCCAAATGGATCCACTGGGCGCATTATGATGAAGGAGCATCTTGCTCTTATAGATCAGGGATATGAATCGCTTGCTTGCTGGGGTAGAAGAAAGTCAGCAAACAGTGCCAGTGAATACTGCTTTGGGACATCGGCTAATTTTATATTTGACGTCGGACTTACTCTCCTTGACGGGAAGATAGGTTTTCATTCGGTGAAGCAAACCGAGGCCTTGATTCATCGTCTTGATGAGTTTGATCCTGATGTGGTTCACCTGCACAACCTTCATGGTTACTATCTGAATGTCGACAAGCTTTTTAAATGGTTGATGATATCTGATTGTCGTGTTGTATGGACTTTACACGACTGTTGGGCTTTTACCGGCCATTGTCCATATTTCACATACGCTGGCTGTAATCAATGGAAAAGCGGCTGCGGTGCTACGAAATGTCCGCAGCTTATGGGATATCCTCCAACTATCAATTCTGGTTCATGCAAATGGAATTACGAGGCTAAACGTTCGTTATTCACCTCGCTGCCTTCCGACCGATTGACTATTGTCACTCCTTCTAAATGGTTGGCCGAACTGGTTGCTTCAAGCTTTTTGTCAAAGTATCCGGTAGAAGTTGCGTATAATACGATTGACCTTGATATATTCAGGCCGCGATCCAATAGCGAAGTATCTAGCGTTAAAGAGAAATACGGACTCGATTCTAGAAATATTATTTTGGGCGTTGCGTCTCCATGGTCAAAACGCAAGGGATTATCAGACTTTTATGCTCTCGCTGACAGGCTTGATTGCTCCAAGTATTCCATTGTGCTCGTTGGTTTAAGTGCAAAACAGATGCGGGAACTGCCGTCAGAGATCGTCGGTATTCCGCGAACAGACTCTCAGGTGGAGCTTGCTTCTCTCTACAGTTCTGCTTCCGCTTTGTTTAATCCTACGTACGAGGATAACTACCCTACGGTCAATCTTGAGGCTGAGGCTTGTGGGCTGCCAGTTGTTTGTTACGATGTCGGTGGATGCTCTGAGACTTTGCACAGGGGCGATTCGAAACTTGTTGAATGTGGTGACGTGCAGGCCGCTTCATTACTGTTGGCCAAATACTAGACTCTGTTTTTAAGGAAACCTATGAATTCCAATATTTGTTTTAAAGACGACGGCCGCCTGAAGCTGCTGATCATCGTGGGCACCCGCCCCGAGGTCATCCGCCTGTCCGAGGTCATCAAGAAGTGCCGCCAGCACTTCGACTGCCTGCTGGCGCACACCGGGCAGAACTACGACTACACGCTCAACGGCATATTCTTCCGCGACCTTTCGCTGAAAGATCCCGATGTCTACCTGGACGCCGTGGGAGCCGACCTGGGCGAGACGGTGGGCAACATCATCGCCGCGAGCTACAAGCTCATGGTGCAGGCTCAGCCCGACGCGCTGCTGATCCTGGGCGACACCAACAGCTGCCTGTCCGCCATCGCGGCCAAGAGGCTCCATATCCCCATCTTTCACATGGAGGCCGGCAACCGCTGCAAGGACGAGTGCCTGCCCGAGGAGACCAACCGCCGCATCGTCGACGTCATCTCCGACGTCAACCTGGCCTACTCCGAGCACGCCCGCCGCTACCTCAAGGACACCGGCTGCGCCCCGGAGCGAACCTACGTAACGGGCTCGCCCATGGCCGAGGTCCTGCGCGCCAACCTGGAGAAGATCGAGACGTCCGACATCCTCTCCGAGCTCGGCCTGGAGCCCAAGCGCTACATGCTGTTGTCCGCACACCGCGAGGAGAACATCGACACCGAGGCGAACTTCACGAGCCTGTTCACCGCGATCAACGCGCTGGCCGAGAAATACGACATGCCGATCCTGTACTCCTGCCACCCGCGCTCCCGCAAGCGCCTGGAGGCCTCGGGCTTCGAGCTGGACCCGCGCGTGCGCATGCACGAGCCCATGGGCTTCCACGACTACAACTGCCTGCAGATGAACGCATTCGCGGTGGTGTCGGACTCCGGCACCCTGCCCGAGGAGTCGAGCTTCTTCGCGAGTGTCGGCCGCCCGTTCCCGGCCGTGTGCATCCGCACCTCCACCGAGCGCCCGGAGGCCCTGGACAAGGCCTGCTTCACGCTCGCCGGCATCTCCGAGAAGGGGTTACTGCAGGCGGTCCACACTGCCGTCGAGCTCGACGCGGAGGGTTCGCTGCCCGAGGCTCCCGTGCCCGACTACGCCGACGAGACCGTGTCCACCAAGGTGGTCAAGATCATCCAGAGCTACACCGGCGTCGTGGACAAGATGGTGTGGAGGAAGAGCATTTAATGACTAGCTCATGTGCTGGTAAGAAAATGCTTGTTGTTACGCAGCATTTCTATCCGGAATCTTTTCGAATCAATGACTTGGTGAAGGGATTTGTTGAAGACGGAATAAGCGTAGATGTTCTCTGCGGTGTCCCTAATTATCCTTCAGGCGAATGGTCTGATGGATATGGTTATTTCGGTCACCGTCGAGACGATTACTTCGGCGCCTCCGTTTTTCGATCTGGCGAAATCCGTCGCAAGGGCAATACTTCGATACGCATTTTCCTGAACTATATTAGCTGGCCAATTACTGCATCTTTTAGAGCTTTGAGGCTCAAAAAGAAGTATGACGTTATATTCTGCTATAACACAAGTCCTATTTTGATGGTAATTCCTGCAAGGGTTGCTGCATGGCGAAATAAATGCCCTCTAGTAACTTATGTCTTGGATATTTGGCCCGAGAACCTTTACACAGTCCTGAATGTCCGAAGCAGTTTTCTGAGATCTTTTGCTAAATCTTTTTGCGACAAGCAGTATGCGGCCTGTAATAAGCTGATTGCTTTGAGCGACTCTTTAGCCGATAACTTGTTTCATAGAGTTAAGCCGTTGAATTCGGATGTTTCGATAAGCGTAATACCTCAACACTGCGAGGAAAGTTATGAGCAAAAGCTTGTCTCATCGGAATTAAGATCGCAATACAATGATCAATGCATATTTCTATTTGCTGGTTCTATAACCCCCGCCCAAGGGCTCGATGCGGTTGTTGAAGCATTCTCGCGTGCAATTTCAGAGAGCCCTATCGAGATGAAGCTGCTAATTCTTGGCGATGGCATGTCTAGGGCAGAACTGCAGAAGCTCGTTTTAAGCAAGGGACTTGATAAGTCAGTCCTGTTTTTGGGGCGCGTGGATCCCGAGGTCGTGCCCATGTACTCCGATATTGCAACAGCAATGATTGCTCCATTTGCCGATAATCCTGAGTTAGAGCTTACGGTTCCAGCCAAGATATCAAGCTGCATGGCTTCTTCAAAGCCAATACTTGCCGTAATGCGCGGAGAAGGGTCCAATGCGGTTCGTTCTGCAAATTGCGGGTTTGTATCTGCTCCTTCAGACGTTGATGCACTCGCGGGTAATATGTTGAAACTTGCTTCTATGGATAAAGATGAGCTTGCTGCTTTTGGAGCCAACGGCTTCAATTATTATCGTGAGAATTTTTCGAGACAGGTCTGTTTGGCTAAAATTAAGCAAGTTCTATTTTCATGATAGGTCCATTGCGGATCGTTGGGGTTTTCATGGGTGACATGTCGCGAGTATTGGTTATCATTCCCGCTTATAATGAGCAAGACAATATAGTTAAGACTGTTTCTTCGGTTGTTGAAGCTGGTTATGATTATGTTGTTGTAAATGATGGCTCAAGTGATAAAACGCTATCTATCTGCCGTCAACATGGATTTAACGTCCTTGATCTTCCACAAAATTTAGGTATTGGCGGTGCTGTTCAAGCTGGTCATAAGTATGCATTCAGGCATGGTTACGATATCGACGTTCAGGTTGATGGAGACGGGCAGCATGATCCTTCTTACATCGGTAGTTTAATCGAGCCTATTATTGATGGTGCCGATTTAGCCATCGGTTCCAGATTTGCAGTGCCTACAGAAGGCTTCCAATCTACATTTTTGAGACGATTGGGTATCCGATGGCTTTCTGGTTGGCTGAAATTATTTACTGGTGAGACGATTAAGGATCCCACTTCCGGATTTCGTGCATGCGGCAAAAGGGCTATAGGCCTATTCTGCAGGGACTATCCTGATGATTATCCTGAGCCTGAATCTATCGCCGCTGCATTGAAAACGGGTCTTTCAGTGGTTGAGGTCCCTGTGCTCATGCGTGAAAGACAAGGCGGCGTGTCGTCGATTTCGGGTTTTTCTTCAATTTATTACATGATTAAAGTTTCACTTGCAATTTCTATGGCTTGCTTTGTTTATAGAAAGTCGGTTCAGTCATGAGCGTGATAATTCGAGTCGGTGCTGGTCTTTTTTTTTGCGCCCTCTTCTTATATGTTGTTTCCTTGGTCGGGAAAGGAAAGCTACTCTTAAAGTATTCGTTGTTGTGGCTTTGCCTGTGCGTAGTGGCGCTATTTAGCGTTTGTTTTCCAGAGTTGATTTACAAAATTTCAGATTGTATAGGGTTTATTAGCCCATCGAATTTTGCCTTTCTTGTCGCCGTTGTACTCTTGCTGTTAATTTCTTTATCGCTAAGCATCGCGATAAGTCGGCTTGTTACAGCATGTAAGAACTTAACGCAACGCATTGCGATTCTTGAAAATGAGAACGATACTTTGCGCAATCAGCAGGATTAGATAAAGATGGAGTTTAATTACTCGTATGAACAACTACCTTACCTCAGAAGACCAAAGCCTAAAATTGCACAACGATTATCATTATCTCTATCGGGCTGCTTGTTTTGCGTTACCTTTCCTGTTTGCACTTATTTACTTATCTTTATTTGTTAACTATGTTTGTAGTTTTTACGGAAAGATCGGTGTTACAACTGTCAGTTCGCTGCTCAATAATGGTATGTCTGTTCTTATCATTGGCGGATTGACCGTTGCGTTTTTATTCTCAGCAATCAAGCTGATCGAGTATAAAAGCGATTTTATATATAAATATCGATGGATAATTGGTATTTCTGTCGCAATGCTTGCGGTGGTTTTCAAAGTCAGCGGCTCATCGCTTGGCATGTGGAGCATTATGCTTCCTGAGAACACCGGAACTCCCATCTGGGGTATACCTAGGTCTCTTCGAAGTGATGAGTTTTCAGTTGGTACTTTATTTCAGTTGTCTCAGTCTCATAACGATTATGCGCCAATTTCGGAAATCTTAAGAGGAGATATAACAGATGTCCGGATGGTTTATGGTGCGGCCTGCTGGAGTGTAATTTCGTTATTTCGTCCAGTGCTTTGGGGCTATTTGGTATTTGGTTTTGAATCGGGTTTAGCGTTTGCTTGGTCCATGAAGCTATGCCTTATGGTCTTGGTTTCCTTTGACTGCGCTTTCCTCATGATTAAATCAAAGCCGCTCAGTTTGCTCTTTTCAATTTTGCTTTGTTTTTCGCCGCTGATTCAGTGGTGGGGAACAGGCGAGGTGGTTCTTTACGGTCAAGCTCTTGTCTTGTTATTAGATAAGGCACTCTTTACTTGTAAAAGGAGCACTAGAGTTATTGCGATTGTCGTTATTGCATGGTTATGCGGTTGTTACATAATGCTCATGTATCCTGCTTGGATGGTCCCTTTTTTCTACATTTTTGCCCTCATGGGTGTTTTCAGGGCGATTGATTATTATCGAATCCTTAAGTCTGGCGAGTGTCATTCAGTGCTTGCGTGGTCTATTAGCGACACTTTCACTTCGGTCTTCTGTTTGCTGGTCTCGGCAGGACTAATATTCCTCGCTTTTTTTCAGTCCTCTGAAGCAATGGCATCCGTTGTTAATACGGTTTATCCTGGCGCGCGCTTTGAAACCGGAGGAAGCGTGCTTCCCGAACTTTTTTCGAATGCACTTTCTATTTTTTATGCTTTTGACGCGCCGCTGGTTTCAAATGAATGTGAAATTGCCACCATTCTCTGCTTTTTCCCTCTTGGGACTCTTGCTTCTCTGTCATGTATCGTCAAAAAGCGAGATTGGCATTTAATTGCACTACTAGCCCTTCAGTTATTTTTCCTTCTTTTTGCCTTCGTTGGTTTTCCGTCATTTTTATCTCGAATTACCTTGATGTATAACGTACCTGTTCTGCGACTTTTATTTCCTATTGGGTACTTAGAGCTTCTTCTATTCTTGATATCTGTTAAAAAAATCAAAGAATTCCAAGAGGTTAATAGTCATATCAGTTCTTTGTTGGTTCTACTAGTGATTGGAATCTGTTTAAGTTCAGTATTCCAGATTTACGTTCTCCTTTCCGCCAAGTATCTTGTCGCAAGAAAATTGTATCTTTTGATGCTGATATTGCTTTGCGCAGTTTCCTGCTTCTCATTCAGTGCATTTATCCTTGGTAAAAACTGCATTGGGTTATTTGTTGCTTTTGCTATTTGCTTCGGTGTAATTCCTGGTTGCTGTATCAATCCAATACAAATTGGTGCAGCACCGCTTACCGAAACGGAGCTGG
>DAWCEJ010000227.1:0-3130 GCA_052274955.1 Collinsella sp. | reverse complement strand
GGAGCCTGGCGAGCCGTAAAAATCTCGACCGGGCTATAGGGGGCAAGAAGGGGCGCCAGAATCGCAGTCAGGGCGACCAGCACCAACACGACGGCGGCAATCTTAGAAGACAGCGTCATCTTCTTCCAGCCACCGAGCTTGAGCCCCTTGGAGGCAGCCTTCTCGAGCTGCTCGGTTTGCTTCTCTCGAATCTTTACCATAATCTACACCGTCCTGATGCGCGGGTTGATGAGCAGGTAGAGCATGTCAACCACGATGTTGATGATGATGAAGGCAAGAGCAACGACGATAACGACGCCCTGAACCAGGTTCGCCTCGTTGCCCTGAACGCCCTGCAGAATCGCGGTGCCCATGCCGGGGAGGTTGAAGATAACCTCGATGACGACGGCGCCGCCCATGAGGTAACCGATCTTAAGACCGAGGGTGGTGACCGGGGTGATCAGCGCATTGCGAAGAACGTTGATGCCGACGACGACCTTCTCGGGAACGCCGGCGCCGCGAGCCATACGGACATAATCCTTATCGAGCTCCTCGACCATGGCGGTACGCACGATACGAGTCATCTGGCCCGTCAGCGGAAATGCCAAGGCGATAGCGGGCATGATCATACGTCCCAGATAGCCAGCCGGATTCGTGGTGAAGTGAGGCAGAGCACCCGATGCCGGAAGCACCTTAAGGTAGGAAGAGAACAGCAGGATCAACAGAACGGCAAGCCAGAACGACGGGGTTGCCAAGCCGGCGATGGAAAAGACGCGGATCACTTGGTCCGGCCATTTGTCGCGATACAGTGCCGCGATGACGCCGAGTAAAAACGAAACGACCGCACCGATGGCAAGGCCGATGAAGGTCAGCTGCATCGTGACGGGCAGGGCCGTGGAGATGCGCTTGGCAACGGAGTTGCGAGCAGCACCATAGGTGCCCATGTCGCCATGGATCAAATCGCCCATATAGCGCACGTAGCGCACGGGCCAGGGGTCGTCCAGACCATACTTCTCATGGTACTCGGCAACCGCCTCGGGCGAGGCACCGTCACCCAACGCCGTGTAGGCGGGGTCGGTCTTGGAGAACGACATAAGGAAGAACACCAGGACGGTGACGCCCAATGCCATGATCGGCAGCGCCACAAGACGCCTTCCAATCAAACGTAGCAAGTTGTTCACGTTCTCTCCCCTTTCTTTTGTCGGTAGGACCAACTGGTATATGAGTACGGATACTCATTACAAGACCCGAGCGACATCGTTGCCGCCCGGGTCTTTGTTTCAACTATGAGGATACGGTCCCAACGACCGACATCCTGCATACAGACTCAAGCGAGTCTTACGCCTTGACGGTCGCAACGCCCCTGAAGGACATGCTCGTCGTACCGATGCCCTTGAAGCCGTCGAGGGCCTCGCCGTTGGGCGCAGTGGACGGATCGTCCCAGGAAGCGGAGACGGTCTTGACGTGGACAACGGGGTACAGAACGGCGTTGTCGGCAATGATGTCGAAGCACTCGTTCCACTTCTTCTGCTGCTCATCGCCCTCAGCGGCAAGAGCCTCGTCCATGAGACCGTGGAGCTTCTGCCACTCAGCGGACTCCTTCCACGGGCAACGGGTCTGCATCCAGACGTTGTCGCCGTACCACCAGTTGAGCAGCAGGTCGGGGTCGGCGCCGAAGCAGGAAGGATCGCCAGGGGCAAGGAGGATATCGTAGGCCTCGCCGCCGTCGATGGCAGCGTAGGTGGCCGGCGAGGTATCGGTCTGGATGGTCACATCGAAGCCGAGAGCGTCGAGGTCATTCTTGACCTGGGCGGCCATGCCCTTAATCTGCTCGTTGTCGGTGGTGCGCAGGGTGATGGCACCCGGGGTGATGCCAGACTCCTCGATGAGCTTCTTAGCCTTCTTGGCGTCGGTCTTGTACACCGTGGAAGCCTCATGATAGTTGGTGAAGCTCTTGGGCAGGTAGCAGCTGGCAGCGGTGGCAAGGCCGGCGAAGGTGTTGCTGACCATCTTCTCGGTGTCGAGCGCATACATGACAGCCTGACGGACCTTGACGTTGTTCCAAGGCTCCTTGGCGACGTTGAACATGATGAAGCGGGTGCCGAAACCCTGAACGTTATCGATCTTGCAGCCGGCGCTCTCGAGCTGGTCGACGGCGTCAGCGGTAACGAGCTCCATAACGAGCGTGGAGCCCTCCTGCTGAGCGGTAACGCGAGCGGTGGGGTCGGTCAGGATGCTGTACTGGATCTTCTTATCCTCGGCAGCATACTCACCGTTGTACTCGGGGTTGGGAACCAGGGTGATCTCGGTATCGGAGATAGAGTCGTACATCCAGGGGCCGGAGCCGATCGGCTGCTTGGCGCGATCCTCCTCGGTCTGGGTGGCCGGGGTAACGCGGACGATGGCCAGACGATCCTTGAGCAGGGAGAAGTTGGGGACCTTGGTCTTGACCGTCACGGTGCTGGCGTCCTTGGCCTCGATGGACTCGAAGGGCTGGAAGAACGGAGCATAGGTAGCGGAAGCGGCGCAAGCGGTGTAGGAGGCAACGACATCGTCAGCGGTGACCTCGGTGCCATCGGAGAACTTGGCGCCCTTGCGGATGGTGACCTCGAAAGTGGTGTCGTCCACAGACTTGGGATCGTCGGTGGCGAGCTCTTTGAAGGTGCTGTAGTCGTGGTAATCGATGCCGTAGAGGCCCTCGACGACGTGCCAGTTAGCACCCAGGCCCACAGCGGAGCCGGTGCTGGCGGGATCGAAGCTGGACGGAGCGTAAGCGGAACCAGCGGTGATCACGCCGCCGCCACGGTTGGCGGAATCGGTGGAACCGGAAGCGGAACCCTCGTCGCTAGAGCTGCCACCGCAGCCGGTGAGACCAAGCCCTGCGACAGCAGCGACGCTGCCGGTGAGGCCGAGGAACGAACGCCTGGACATACCCTTGTTGATGATGGCCATGTCTTCTCCTATCAATAGAGAATCTTACCCGGGAGCGCCTAGACGTGCCCCCGCGCAACTTGCGGACGATATATACCTTACCTACCGACGAACCCAACTGAGGTGCCGCGCTCGGCGACCGATACATACATACGCTTGAACGGTATTTGCTACCGTTCACCGAATTCATTGACAAACGCTTCGCCAGACAGTATGTATC
>DAWCEJ010000226.1:0-2095 GCA_052274955.1 Collinsella sp. | reverse complement strand
CCTTCGTGCGATATGTGCGAGAGCCTGCCATTGACGCGGACTAGTCTTCGGCGTTGTAGCCGAAGCGGCGAATCTGGGCCTCGTCGTCGCGCCAGCCGGCCTTGACCTTCACGTCCAGCTCCAAAAAGACCTGCGTGCCAAAAATGCGCTCAAGGTCGCGACGCGCGTCGATGCCGATATGCTTGATCATCTCGCCACCCTTGCCGATGATGATGCCCTTCTGACCCTCGCGCTCCACGTAAATCGTGGCGTGCACGCGCAAGACCTTCTTGGTCTGCTCGAGCGCATCGCAGATGACGCCCACGGAGTGCGGGATCTCGTCACGGGTGCGGCGCAGGACCTTCTCGCGCACAAACTCGGCAACGAGCGTCTCGTCGGATGCGTCGGTGCCCATGTCTTCGGGGAACCAGCGCGGACCCTCGGGCAAAAAGTGCGCGACGGTCTCGATAAACGCATCGACGTTGAAGTTCTTGACCGACGACGTCACGATCTCGTCGTCGTATTCCATAAGCTCGTGAGCGGCCTTGAGCTGTTCCATAACCTGGGCGGGATCGGCCTCGTCGGCCTTAGTGAGCACTAGGACCTTCTTGCAGCGGGCGCTCTTAACACGCTCGGCGACCCAGGCGTCACCCCTGCCGATGGGCTTGGTGGCATCGATCAAAAACGCGACGACGTCCACGTCGTTGAGCTCAAACAGAGCACTCTTGTTAAGCTCGGAGCCCAGGCCGTCCTTGGGCTTGTGAATACCCGGAGTATCGACGAAGACCAGCTGGTAGCCGGGACGATTGACCACGGCACGCATGCGGCGGCGGGTCGTCTGGGCCACCGGAGAGGTGATGGCGACCTTCTTGCCGTAACAGGCGTTGAGCAGCGTGGACTTGCCGGCGTTGGGACGACCGACCAGGGCAACAAAGCCGCTGCGGAAGCCGGGTTCCACGTCGCCAAAGCCCGCGAGGCTCTCGTCCTCGTCGCACAGGGCGTCGAGCTCCTCATCGCTCATACCCTCAAACGGGTCGAATTCCTCAACCTCGTCAAAAGAATCGGTATCCTCAACCTCGTCCAAGACCTCGTCGTTCAGAATCTCATCGGCAGGCTGCATATTGTCGGACATGGGAATCCCTTTCTAAATAAAGCCGAGCGCGTGGGCAAACACCAGCAAGCCCACAATCGCGGCGGTAATGGAAAGAACGTAGACAGAGGCGGCGGCGATATCCTTCGCGCGCTTGGCCAGCGGATGCAGCTCCTGGGTTGCCAGGTCGACGATCGCCTCCATGGCGGTGTTGCACAGCTCGCCGTGAATCACCAGGCCGCAGCAGATGATGACCGTACCCCACTCGGCAATGTCGAGCCCCACGATGCAGCCGGCAATGACAGTGCATACACCGGCCACGAGCATGACCTTAATGTTGCGCTCGGTCTTGACGGCGGTGACGAAGCCCTCCATGGCATAGGAAAACGACTTTAAAAAGGACGGATGGTCCTTGTTCGATCCGGGAATCATAGACGGCTCCTAGTCGTGGGCATGGTTGGTGATGGGACCGACATGAACGAGTTTGGGATCCTCGCCGCGCTCGAGAGCCAGATCGCGCAGAATGGCGTCTTCGCGCGCCTCCATGACCTCGGCCTCATCGTCCTCGATATGGTCATAGCCCAGCAGGTGCAGCATGCCGTGCACGAGCATCAGGCGGCACTCATCGGCGGGACTGTTGCCAAAGCCGGGGGCCTGACGGGCAATAACCTGCGGTGCCAGGATGATATCACCGAGCTCGAGCGTCTCATCGACAGGGATATCCTCGTCAAAAGCCGAGCCACATTCAAACGAGAGCACATCGGTCGTACGGTCGATACCGCGCCACTCATGATTGAGCTCGTGCATCTCGTCCTCATCGACATACGAAAGGGAGATCTCGACCTCACGCTCAACACCCTCAGCGGCAAGCACAACCTCGCAGATGTGCTCCACCTCCTGCGCGTCGAGCAGCGTATCGAGCTCGGCATCGTTGCTGATCAATACACTCAACGGGACTCCTTTCGGTCACGTGCACGCTGCTCGCGTGCATCGTCGTATGCATCATAGGCCTCAACGATACGGCCC
>DAWCEJ010000225.1:0-2406 GCA_052274955.1 Collinsella sp. | reverse complement strand
CGCGGTAAACGTCTGCAGCGTCGAGGCGGGGAACTGGCGGTTGATGTGCGGCGTGGAGACAAAGGTGCCGCGGCCCTGCTGCTTAACCAGGTAGCCATCGGAGCACAGCTCCTCAACGGCGCGGCGCACCGTAATGCGGCTCACCTCGTACTGTTCGGCAAGCTCAAGTTCGGACGGAATACGCTCCTTGGGTGCATAAATACCTTTCTCGATCGCATCCTTGATCTCGTCGTAAATCTGCTGGTAAAGCGGTGCATTTTTTGGTGCAGGCATGTTTAATCACTCTTATCAAAATATCGAAATAACTAATACGTATATAACGTCTTTTTATATGTTACCTCAGTTTGATAAAACGATACACCACATACAGCAAATCCTTACTTGCCGTCGTCCTGCTGCAGGCTGTCCTGCTCGATGAGGCGCGCCTGCCTGCAGGCCATGCGCGCGGGCTTGTCGGGATCGGGTACGGCCGTGGGCATGGGCTCGTCAACATGACCGCCCCACCAGCCGCCCACAAAGTTGAGCGTGTGGAACACGTTGATCACGGCGCCGGGATCAATGTCGCATACCAGCTTGATAATGTCCTGACTCTCGTAGGTCGAGACAACGGCGTGCAGCAGGTACATCTTTTCGCGGCTGTATCCGCCGATGACCTCGGCACAGCTAATGCCGTGCTGAAAATGGTCAACATAGGCAGTCATGACCTCGTCTGCCTTGCGCGTCGTGATCTGCAGCGTCACGCGGTCGTAGCGACGATAGAAACTGTCGATGGTCTTGGTCGAAATAAACTGGAACACGATGGAGTACGCCGCATTGTCCCAGCCAAACATAAAGCCAAAGATCGCCAAGATAAAGCAGTTGAAACCAAAGATGACGCCCCAGATAGTCTTACCCGTGTGGTTGGAGACCCACAGCGCGATAAAGTCGGTGCCGCCGGTTGATGCACCGGACTTGAGCGCGATGGCAGCACCCAGACCCGAGACCACGCCACCAAAAATGATGAGCATGATCTTGTCGCCCAAAAACGGGGCGAAATGAAAGATGTTGAGGAACAGCGATGAGAGCACAACTTGCATCATCGAGAAGATGACGAAGCGCTTGCTGATGCCGCTCCAGCATAGGAGCGCCACGGGGATGTTGAGCGCGAGCATACCGAGCGAGATGTCGATGTGAACGCCGCCCAGCGAGGTAACGCGATCGAGCAGGACCGCGACGCCGGTGAGACCGCTCGGAAGCAGGTCGGCGGGCTGAATGAACGCCTGGATCAGAAATGTCTGGAGAACGGCGGAAATTGCGACCGCCACGGCAGTAATGGTGCGGCGGACGATGGTGAGGCGGCCGAGCACGAGCACTCGGTCCGTGAGCTGATCGATGGCGTTCGCCACGCAGGCTCCTTTCGAAGGCAGATGTGGTTGTGGGGCATGCCGGCGATTGTAGCATGGAGCGACAGAGGGCGCTTCAATTCACCCTCTCTCGACAACCAAAACGGGACAAGCAAGCCCACGACCAAAGGGCAAAATTCCAAGTGAGTAGACTTTTCGCGACCTGCCGAGCACAGCCAATAACAGCCACCTCTGTGACCTGCGGTTTTACTAAGGCAGAAACGCTTTGTGCTCGGCATGCGCCAAAAAGTCTACTCACTTAGTCTGAGTCGAAGCCAAACTGATCCAAATTGAAGCCAAAATGAGCCAATCCGCCGCGATAAATGCGCGAATCGGCACTTCTCGCGGCGGATTGACGCTACAAAGCGGCCAGAATGTCGGTCAGATTATCGATAACGGCATCGGCTCGCGATTGATCGAGGTTGACGCCCTCGTGCGGACGCAGTGCCAGGACGCGGGCGCCGGAGCGCTTGCCGGCCTCGATGCCCAAAGGCGAATCCTCGATAACCAGGCACTCGGCCGGCTCCACCCCCAGCGCCTCCATGGCACGCAGGTAGATCTCGGGGTCGGGCTTAAACGCACTGCACTCGTGCCCGCTGATGGTGTAGTCCAGCACGTCGGCGATACCGGCAATCTCCACCAGCTCGTCGATCAACTCGCGATAGGACGAGCTTGCGATGGCGCACTTCACGCCGCGCTCGTGCAGCTCACGCATCACCGGCTCCGTCTGCTCGTTGAGCAGCTCGGCATACGGAACGGGGTGGTCCGGGCTGTAGACCTGCTTGTACTCCACGCGCAGGCGCTCGCGCAGCTCAATATCGTCAGGCACCAGCGCCTCCCAAATGGCAGGCTCGTTAGACCCCGAAAGATCGGGAATCTCGTCAAAGTGGAAGCCCTTCTCTTCCATAAATGCCACGCGGCGACGGTTGTAGAACCACTCGGTATCGACCAGCACGCCGTCCATGTCAAACAGCACTGCCTTGATCATACGCATCTCCTCCCACCTGCCAAAAAGGGACAGGTT
>DAWCEJ010000224.1:0-5269 GCA_052274955.1 Collinsella sp. | reverse complement strand
CCACAGCCAGCGTGAGTTTCTCGACTGGCTGCGCAGTGCCGGCTTTAGCGTCAACCCCAACGTGGCACGCTGCGCCACGCCGGCCGAGGTCCACGAGTTCTGTGCCCAGGCCCTCGAACATCGCGGTGACCTGGACTACGACATCGACGGCGTGGTCGTAAAGGTCGACAGCTTCCAACAGCAGCTCGACCTGGGCTTTACCGCCCGTGCGCCGCGTTGGGCCATCGCCTTTAAGTTCCCGCCCGAGGAAAAGCAGACCGTCCTGCGCGAGATTCGCATCCAGGTGGGTCGCACCGGCGTGCTCACGCCGGTCGCCGAGTTCGACCCGGTGACGGTCGCCGGCTCCACCATCGCGCGCGCCACGCTGCACAACATCGACGAGATCCGCCGCAAGAACGTGCGCGAGGGCGACACCATCATCGTGCACAAGGCGGGCGACGTGATTCCCGAGGTCGTGGGCCCGGTGCTCGACAAGCGCCCGGCCGATTCGGTCGACTGGCACATGCCCGAGGTCTGCCCCGTGTGCGGTAGCCCCGTGGTTCACGAGGATGGCGAGGTTGCCTACCGCTGCGTGTCCATCGACTGCCCCGCACAGCTCAAGGAGCGTTTGCTCCACTGGGTGAGCCGTGGCTGCATGGACGTCGATGGCTTGGGCGACGAGATCGTCGACAAGATGATCGCCGCCGGGCTGATCCACGATGTCGCGGACTTCTACCAGCTCACGGTCGATGATATCGCCGGCCTGGACACGGGCCGCGTGTATGCGAGCTCCAACAGCAAAAAGGGTGTTAAGAAGGGCGATCCCATCCCAGTGGGCGTAAAGACCGCCGAGAAGATTGTCGCCGAGCTCAACAAGTCCAAGAACCAACCGCTCGGCCGCGTGCTGTTTGCCCTGGGTATTCGCCATGTTGGCAAGAGCGTGGGCGAGGTTATTGCCGAGCGATTCCTGTCGATCGACAAACTTGTCCTGGCGAGCGAGGAAGACATCGCCGAGTGCGAGGGCATCGGCCCCAAGATCGCGGCGAGTGTCAAGCAATTCCTGGCCGTGCCCGAGAACCTCGCCGTGCTGGACCGCCTGCGCCAGGCGGGCCTGTCGCTCGAGGTCGACCTGGGCGCCGCCCATGCGCAGGCCGCGGCCGATGCCGGTGTGGCAGGCGAGCTTGCCGACGCGCAGCCGCTCGCGGGCCTGACGTTTGTGCTGACGGGCACGCTCGTCAACCGTACGCGCGACGAGGCGGGCGCGGCGCTCAAGGTGCTCGGTGCCAAGGTCTCGGGCAGCGTGTCAAAGAAGACGAGCTACCTGGTCGCCGGCCCCAAGGCAGGCTCCAAGCTCACCAAGGCCGAGCAGCTGGGTGTACCCGTGCTGGACGAGGACGCACTCGAGCAGATCCTGGCTACCGGTGAGGTGCCCCAGGTTTAAGGCATTGATAGCCAGATGGAAGAACCGCCCGGAGAGCGCAACGCTTTCCGGGCGGTTCTTATTTGGATGCGGTAACAGGCACCGTGATCTGCGTCACGTAGGTCGCGGGGTCGTCGCTGATGATGTCGTCGATGAGGGCGATCTCGCGCGAGGGGCCGGCGGGGGACAGGTCGCGCTCGTGCATGTAATCGAGCAGGCGCTCGTAGCGCGGGGCCGCTTGTCCATGCGTGCCGCGGAAACTGACTGTCAGGCAGTGCGCGGCGGACCGAACTTCGAGGTCACCCAGGTAGTCGTCCGTGTCATCCAACAGCAAAAAGACCTCGTCGTAGCCATCAAAGTCGCCGACGGAAAGGCGCTCGGGCGCGATGCCCACGCCCAAGTTGCCGGGAAAGACGAAGGTCTCGTGCTGCCCTTTTTGCAGCTGACGGATCTGCCACTCCAGCGCATAGGCGTCGGTAGGGTTGACGCGTTCACGCAGTACGGCGCATCGAAGCTCGGGTGCCTCGGTCTCGCGGATGGTGTCGAGCTCGGCATTCAAAGCGTCTCGCAACAAGACAAGCCGGTCATCGATCTTGCGCGACACGCGTTCGAGTTCGCGGCGCTTGCGCTCGATGAGCTCCTGCTGCTGGGCCAGTTGCCGCTGCATCAGATTCACGTCGCGCGTGGCGACAAACTCGCGTATCTGCGCCAATGGCAAGTCAAGAACGCGCAGGTTGCTGATGGTGTTGAGGGTGGAGAGCTGTCGCGCTCCATAGTATCGATAGCCGCTTGCGGGGTCGATATGCGCCGGCTCCAGCAAGCCCATCTGCTCGTAATGGCGCAGCGTGCCCACACTCAGGTTAAACAGGCGCGCCACCTCGCCAATGCGGAGCAGGCCGTCGGTATGTTCGCTGGACGTGTCAGTCACAGGATTACTCCTTTCGGCAGAAAGCGGGACGGGGTCGCCAGGCTCGCCCCGCTACGCCACGAGCTTGTCAAAAGTGCCGCGGCGGTTGAGCACCGTAAACGCCACCACGCAAATGACTGCCGAAAGAATCGACCCGCACGGCGAGGCGATGCCCATGGGAAACAGCGTGTCGGAATAGGCGTTCGACAGCAGCCATGCGCCCGGTACGCGAATGAGCGCCACGGCCAGTACGTTGTGCGCAAAGCCGATGTAGCTCTTGCCGTACGCGGCGAAAAAGCCGCTAAAGCAAATATGGATGCCGGCGAAGATCGCGTCGAAAATGTAGCTCCGCATATAACCGGTGCCGGCTGCGACCACCGCGGCGTCCTTGGCAAAAAAGCCGAGAAACGCTGGTGCCACCAGCCACATGAGTGTCGTGATCAGGCAGCCGTACACCACCGAGATGGTCATGGCGTCCTTGAGCACCTGACGCGCGCGGTCGCCCTTGCCCGCACCGGCGTTTTGCGCCGTGAGCGCGCTGACGGTGGCGCCCATGGAGCTCGGCACAATAAACAAAAAGCTGATCATCTTCTCGACCAGGCCCACGGCGGCGGCGTCGACCAGCCCGCGGTGGTTGGCGATAACGGTGATGAACATAAACGCCACCTGGATGCAGCCGTCCTGCACGGCCACGGGCACGCCAATCTTAAGGATGCTGCCGAGCACCTCGGGCTGCGGACGCAGGTCGCTGCGCTTGACGTGGATGTTTGTGCGGCGGCTCTTGAGCCACACGAGCGCGAGGGCAACGCTTGCCGTCTGTGCGATCACCGTGCCGAGCGCAGCGCCCACGGGGCCAAGCCCCATATGGCCAATGAACAGAAAGTCGAGCGCGATGTTGATGATGCACGCCACGCCGATCACGTACATGGGCGAGCGCGAATCGCCCAGGCCGCGAAAGATGGCCGAGAGGATGTTGTATGCGGCGATGCACGGAATGCCGATAAAGCAGATGCGCAGGTAGGCGGCAGTGCCTTCGACCGCTTCGGCCGGCGTACCGATGAGTGCCACAATCTGCGGGCACAGCGCGAGCAAGAGCGCGGCCAGCACCACTGAGACACCCATAAAGAGCGTGATGGTGTTGCCGATGGCTGCCTCGGCGCGATCAAAACGGCGCGAGCCCACGGCGTGGCCGACGATGACGGTCGTTCCCATGGCCAGGCCCACGAGCGTCACGGTAATGATATAGAGCGTCTGCGCGCCGTTGCCCACGGCGGTGATGCCGGCGGCGCCGCTAAACTGCCCGATAAAGTACAGGTCGGCCATGCCGTAGAGCATCTGCAAAAAGTACGAGAGCATATAGGGCAGGGCGAAGACCGCGATGGTCTTGAGGACATTACCGCGTGTGAGGTCGTGTTCCATGGGCGGGCACTTTCTGGCTTGGTTCGTTTACGTACCAGTGTAGTGAAAACCCTACAACGATTATAGAGTCAAGGTCCATGTAGCCGGTGGGGCGAAAAAATCGCGCCCACAATCATTTCCATTTGAATACGGTCGCGCGCCGCGCGGGCTTAGCGCCTGCGCTAGCCTTGCAGAAATCGATTTCGTAACACTTGACACCATCGCCTGTCGCGCAATAATACGTGCGTTTGCGAACAACGTTTGATGGGGGATGAACCTGCGTGCGCAATCTCAAAATCTTGTTTTCCTATTTGGGGGCATACCGTCGCGATGCCATACTCGGCGTGATGTTCGTCTCGGTCGAGACCGCGCTTGAGCTGTTTATCCCGGTCATCATGGCGAACATCATCGATGTGGGCGTGCCCACGGGCGACGTCAACTACATGCTGCTGCAGGGCACGTGCATGCTGGTGTGCGCCGCGTTTTCGCTGGTACTGGGCTTGGGATATGCCCGCACATCCGCTCGCGTGGCCTCGGGCCTGGGTGCTAACCTGCGCGAGGCCGAGTATCGCAAGATTCAGACGCTCGCCTTTGGCAACCTGGACAACTACGACGCCAGCTCACTTGTCACCCGCATGACCACCGATATCACCGTCATTCAAAACGCCATCGGCAACGGCTTCCGTCCCATGGTGCGCGGACCGGTGACGCTCATTGTCGGCCTGGTCTATGCCCTGGTGCTGTCGCGCCCGCTTGCCACGGTCTTCGCGATCATCCTGCCCGTACTGGCGATTGTGCTGGGCGTCATCACCTACCGCGTGAGCCCGCTCTACCGTCAGCTGCAGACTTCGATGGACCACCTCAACGGCGTGGTGCAGGAGGACCTCACTGCCGTGCGCGCCGTCAAGGCGTACGTGCGCGCCGAGCACGAGGAGGCCAAGTTCGACACCGTCAATACCGAGCTCGCGCACACGGCGACGAAGACTTTCGGCAACGCCGTACTCAACCTACCGGTGTTTCAGCTGTCGATGTATGTGGCCGCCATCTCCATCCTGTGGATCGGTGGGCGCATGATTATCGCCGGCGAGCTGGGCGTGGGCTCACTCACAGGCTTTATGAGCTACGTGCTGCTGATCATGAACTCGCTCATGATGATCTCCAACGTGTTTTTGCTGCTTACGCGCGCGCTCGCCAGCGTGGAGCGCATTTCGCGAGTGATTGACGAGCAATCGCTCATCCAGGCACCTGCGGCAGACGCGGCCGTGCGCGAGGTCGCCGATGGAAGCGTTGAGTTCCGCGACGTGTCGTTTAAGTACCGCGCGGATGCTGCCGAGGACGTGCTCGAGCATATCGACCTTCGTATCGAGCCGGGCTCCACGGTGGGCGTGCTCGGCGGCACGGGCTCGGGCAAGAGCTCGCTCGTGCAGCTCATCGCGCGCTTGTACGACGCGACCGAGGGTGCCGTGCTCGTGGGCGGGCGCGACGTGCGCGACTACGACCTGGTTGCCCTGCGCGACGCCGTGGGCATTGTGCTGCAAAAGAACGTGCTGTTTACGGGCACCGTG
>DAWCEJ010000223.1:0-2382 GCA_052274955.1 Collinsella sp. | reverse complement strand
CTGCATGGCGGGATACGGGTTGTTGACGATCGCGGGGGTTGCTGAGCCGATTGCTCTGCTTGCTGCCCTGCTTTTTGGTGCATCTTCTTCGCTGCACACGGTCGGGATCGCTCTCATTGCACAGCGCGTGTCTAAGGAACGCTATGCAGAGGTCTTCTCAAAGGTCACTATGTCGGTGTCGATGTCGTATGCGTTGTTTATCTCGCTTGCTGGATTTGTGCGCGATGCGACGGGCGGCTACGATGTCATGCTCCTGTTGGGCATGGGCGCGGGCATATGTGCGCTGCTAATATGCGCGAGCTTCGAGAGGCGTTTGCGCCTCATGGCGAAGCAGGATTGAACACGTCGTTTCATGACGTGAACAAGTATGAGCATCTTGTTTGATCGGGGGCTGTTTTCCTGCATTTGGCCCCCTGCTGAGAGGGTGATTATGCAGGAAAACAGCCCACTTTGCTGAGGATGGGGCGTGGCGCTGGATGCGCCGCGCTGTTGATACGGTAACTGGCCTGTCGTGTAACGGTGCGGGTAAACGTTTTGCGGCAGCGATGCTATAGCAGTGAGATCAGCTCGTCGACGTCTTCGTCGCGCATGGCCCGGAAAGTGCCCAAGGCCGGTGAGTACGAGGCTACTGTCAGGCAAATCTTCCGCGCCGAGTCGCTCGCGCCCGCGGCGAAATTCACCCTGCCGTTGTAGCGCCTGACGAGTGCTGCTAAAAAGTTTCTTGTGCACTTTCGCCACTTATGCGCTGTCGTTTCAAAGCTATTGAGAAAAAATGCCGGTAACGGCAAAACATCTAAATAGAAGTGCCGGTCCAGCAGCGGGAGGATTGATGGAAATACAGCGCAACCTCGGATTGTAATAAATCGCGAGTGCAAATTGTTCGCTGGCCCTCAGCCCCCTTCTTGTGGAGTTTCTCAGACCTACAGATCACGCTGCGGTAGAATCCCTCGTGGTTGAGTAGCAAGCGCGTAAGTCCAGGCCGGGCTTACGCGCTTCTTGCTTTTGACCCGGCCTTTTCAGGAGGGTCAAGATGATCAACAAAATCCAGCAAGAAAAGTTCACTATCGTTATGTGCGCACTGATGGTCGCCGGCATGTCCGTGTACAACGCCGCCGTTTTGGCGGGCGGGCTGTTGCCGCAGAGCCTCATGAGCGCCATTCCCGGCTTCGTTCCGGGCTTCTTGGTGGCGCTGGTAGGCGACGTGTTCTACGCCGGTCCGCTTTCCAACCGCGTGCTCGGCATGCGCGAGTGGCGCAGCCGCACCATCATGAAATCTATCTTCATGGTGTGCCTGATGGTGCCCTATATGAGCTGTTACGGTGCGGCGATGTCCATGATGCACGGTGCGCCCGTCGCTGCCTTCCCACAACTTTGGGCAAAAAACGTTCTGCGCAACGTCGTGATGGCCCTGCCTCTGCAGCTGCTGGTCGTAGACCCCGCGGTGCGCTATCTCTTCTCGCGACTTTATACCCAGAGCAAACCTCGTGCGGGGGTGGTTTTTGCCGGCCGAATCGGTAGAATCGAATACAGCAAGAAGTTCAAAGCGCGCCCCAACGGGTGCGCTTTTTTGAGGGAGGTAGCATGGCATATCGTCTGGACATCAAGCGTATTCTTTCGATGAACTTCTTTCACGATCTGCCCCAGATTATGTTGGGATGCGCCTTGGCCGCCATCGCGACCGACCTGTTTTTGATTCCCAATGGCCTTGCCGCCGGTGGCGTTACGGGCCTTGCGACGATTATCCAGGCGGTCGGCGCCTCGCACGGCGTGTCGCTTCCCGTCGGTATCCAGACCATCGTGATGAACGCCTTGCTGTTGCTGGTTGTTGTGCGCGAAGGCGGCATGTTCTACGTGGTGCAGACGGCGACGGGCTTTGTGCTGCTGGGCTTCTTTACCGATCTGTTCGCCCCGTTTGTAGCGCCTCTGGCAGATGCGGACCTGATGCTCCCTGCTATGTGGGGCGGCATTATCACGGGCATCGGTTACGGCATGGTGCTGCGCGCCGGCGCCAATACCGGTGGCTCCGACACGATTGGCCAAATCATTTCGCGTAACACCTCGCTGCCGGTGGGTTCGACCGTCATGGCGATCGATGTTGCCGTGTGCGCGGCATCGGCCCCGGTCTTCTCGCTCGAAAACGCTCTGTATGCGGGGCTTTCGATGGTTATCAGTGGCTATGTGATAGATGCCGTGGTCGATGGCGGCAATAAGCGCCGTATGGTGCTCATCATCTCGGACAAGTTCCCCGATATCGCTGCCGACATCATGTATGGTCTGGGCCGCGGCTGCACCAAGTTTAAGGCGACCGGCATGTACTCGGGTGCCGAGAAGCCGGTGATCATGGTGATCGTGAGCCGCCGTGAGCTCAACACCCTTAAGACG
>DAWCEJ010000222.1:0-3485 GCA_052274955.1 Collinsella sp. | reverse complement strand
GCTGGAGCAGGTCCCAAGGGTACGGCTGTTCGCCGGTTAAAGCGGTACGCGAGCTGGGTGCAGAACGTCGTGAGACAGTTCGGTCCCTATCCTCCGTGGGCGCAGGAGAATCGATGGAGGCTGCCCCCAGTACGAGAGGACCGGGGTGGACGCACCTCCGGTGAACCGGTTGTCGACCAACGGCACGGCCGGGTAGCCGCGTGCGGCGCGGATAACCGCTGAAGGCATCTAAGCGGGAAGCCGTTCCAGGGATTAGTTCTCCTTCCGGTAAGGGCCCAGGTAGACTACCTGGTCGATAGACGGCAGGTGCAAGGCTGGCGACAGCCTCAGCCGAGCCGCACTAATCGCCCGAGCTCTTCCGGAACCGCACCTCGCGGCCCGCGGGACCCAGCGCTCATGCGCGGTCCGGGCACGAGGATGCCCCCGAGTCACTCCCTCCCGTTCGCCATGCGGCCCCCAGGGCACGTAGATGAGAACCCGGACACCGTGAACGGTGGGCGCCGCCCACCGGTCAGCGGCCAGAGCATGGGGGGCACGCCCGGTCCCGTTCCGAACCCGGAAGCTAAGCCCCATCGCGCCGAGAGTACTGCGGGGTCAGCCCGTGGGAGGCCAGGGCGCCGCTGACCGGTGGACGGCACCGAGCCGTTGTCGAACTTAAGAAGGGGGAGGCCTCGCGGCCTCCCCCTTTTTGCGTTAATTGAGCTTAATGACTCAATTACTCCAGTCGCTCTATTTGCTATTTAGCTATTGGGCCTTTACTTAAAGACAACGAATCGAATTACAAGGGCAACCGCTATGATCGCAATAATCAATAGTAGGATTGTCAGTCGATGCTGCTTACGTCGTTTACTTGATGAAACGAAAATCGATTTTCCTTGTTTTGGCGTCTCGAGATAACGAGCCGAATGCGTCAAGGTTTGCTTGGGTCGAGGACCTCTATGCTCTCGAGCTGCGGGCGCATTCGTTGGCTCGGCATTGATTGCGCTGTTTTTTGATAACGGTGCATCTTTAAGATATACGGGATCGCCCGAAGCTACGCCCATATGCTTGCGTCCTGTTTGGGCATCCTCGAGTGTTTGGTATCGATTTCTCGTTACATACTCGGGCTCATGATCGTTGATGGGTTCTTGCGAGATATGGGGGCGATGAAACCGCGTCGGCTGCGGGGTAGATTCTTCCCCCTGAGCCGGCTTAAACGTATTGTTTTGGTTTTGGTCGTTCATGATGCCCTTTAGCTCGTTACCAACAACGCATATGCGCTCATTGTAAGCCCCGTATGCTGATTTGCCAGGGATATACGCTCTA
This sequence comes from Collinsella sp., assembly GCA_052274955.1. Classification (GTDB taxonomy): domain Bacteria; phylum Actinomycetota; class Coriobacteriia; order Coriobacteriales; family Coriobacteriaceae; genus Collinsella. Next base: position 2,180 of record DAWCEJ010000222.1, on the reverse strand, counting down.
TTTAAGGGCCTGTTCAAAGAACCTTAACCTTCCTAAAACCTTAGTCAGATACACTTAGATATGCTTATAGTACTGGACTCAAAAAACTTTATAGCTAAATGTATATATAAGAGACGGGTGGGCATATATAAGAGCGTCAAACGAAGTCCCAGTCGCCTAGAAGGTGGCTCGGCAGTTCCCAAAAGGAGTGGTAAACATGGCAAGCATGGTCCCTTATCGTTCGGTTTTTGGCGTTCGTCCCTCTGCTAGCTCGCTGTTCGATCTGTTCGATGATATGACTGACCTGGCAAACAACTCGATCGCCTCCAAGGCGTTTCCCGTTGACGTTGAGGACAAGGGCGACGGCTATGAGGTCAAGGCTTATCTGACCGGCGTCGCCAAGGACGACATTGATGTTGAGCTCAACGAGGGTCGTCTGTCCATTAGCGTGAATGTCGAGGAGGACGAGGAGAACGAGGGCAAGAACTTCCTGCAGAAGGAGTTCAGCTCGTACAGCGCGACGCGTGGCGTGTATCTGAAGGACGCTTCGAGCGAGGGCCTCTCGGCTAAGTATGCTGACGGCATCCTGACCGTTACGGTTCCCAAGATTGTCGAGAAGAAGAACGTCACGAAGATCTCCATCGACTAGCTACGGCGCTGCTTCAATCGAGCGTTTGAATTGGGGGCTGGGAAGAGATTCCCAGCCCCCTTTTTCTTGCGACGCGCTATTGAATGCTCATGGGGCGATATTGTCCTGCGGGGCGTATGGTGAGCCGCTGCGAGCCAGAATGTCTGGTCGCAGTGCTGCCGATCTCATCGTCAAGTGTTGCATCGAGCGCTCGGGCGTAACTTTTGACGGTTAGGCTCGGACGATTGTTGTCTTGGCTGATATGCATGGCGATGAGCTGCTCGGTGCGATCGGTGACGAGTTCGCGCGCTGCGTTGGCGGCTTGGTCGTTGGAGAGATGGCCTTTTGCAGATAGAATTCGTTCTTGGAGGAAGCGGGGGTAATCTCCCTGACGCAACATGGCCACATCGTGGTTGCTCTCGAGCGCAAGAACTCGGCAGTCTTTAAGCGTGTCGATGGCATGGCTTGATAGCTCGCCCGTGTCGGTGGCAAATCCAATGGAGTCGCCAAGGGCGTCAAATCGGTAACCAACGGGGTTGATGACGTCATGTGATGTCGAATAGGTTTGAATGCGAACCCCGGCTATCTCGAGCACGTCGCCCGGATCGAATTCTTCAACAGGCAAATGTGCAAGGCTTTCTTTGGATGCGAGCGTATTCCTGCTGGCAAAGAGGGGGCCGCGCCAGTGCTTGCACCAGACATCGAGACCCTTGATGTGATCGCTATGCTCGTGAGTAATAAGAAGAGCCGAGACGCTGTCTGCCGAGAGTCCCAGTTCTGCCATGCGCTTTAATGTCTCGCGACGAGAAAGGCCGTCGTCGACCATGATGAGCCCCTGGGGGCCTTCGATGAGCGCGCAGTTGCCTTTTGAGCCGCTGCCGAGGATATGAAGGTGCAGACGAGACATAAGATTCCAAAGGATACAATGGGTGCGGTCGAATAGAGGAGGAAGCGAATGCCAACGGTATCTCAGCATTATGGACGCCACGCGGCGCCCAGGACGGGCGATGATGCTCAGACAAGACGGCGGACGGCTGCTCCTGTGGTGCTCATGGTATCAGGTGGTGCGGACTCGACGGCGCTGCTCCTTATGGCTTGCACATCAAAGCTGGATATCCAGGATGGACGTGGCGTAGCCCCCATCGCGCGCGAGCGGCTGCATGTGCTGCATGTAAACCATCATCTGCGTGGCGAGTCATCCGATGGCGACGAAGCCTTTGTGCGCGACCTGTGTGCACAATACGGCTTGCCGCTGTGTGTCGAGCATGCCTATTTTGACGGCGAGTCGGGCAATATCGAGGCTGCGGCGCGCGAGGTGCGCTACGCCGCGGCGCGCAGATATGTTCGCGAGCTCTGCGCCCAGACGGAGGCACCGCGAACGGCGGCTCGTATCTGCACCGCGCACACGTCTTCGGATCGCGCGGAAACGTTTTTGATGAACGCGATTAAGGGGTCGGGGCCCGCGGGCCTATCGAGCATTCCTCGCCGGAGGAATATCGTGGTGCGGCCCTTGCTCGACCTGACTCATGATGAGCTCGTGAGTTATTTACAGGTACATGGACAGCCATGGCGG
>DAWCEJ010000221.1:0-9958 GCA_052274955.1 Collinsella sp. | reverse complement strand
CTGCCAAAATAAACCTGTCCCCAATTGGAAGGTTTTGACACCCTAGGGGCGGGCGATGCTACAATCTGGCTTGTACTTGAAACGCATCAAAGGGGCCGCTATGGCAAAGGTAAAAATCAGCGATGTCGCGCGCGAGGCAGGGGTTTCGCTGGGCACGGTTTCCAACGCACTCAACCACCCCGAAAAGCTGCGCCCCGAGACCCTTAAGCTCATCAACGAGACCATCAGTCGCCTTGGCTACCTGCCCAACCAAAGCGCCCGTCAGCTCGCGGGCGGCACCACCAAGTCCTTTGGCCTGGTCCTCCCCCGTCTCGACCACGGCTTCTCGCTCCAAATTGCCAGCGGCGCCCATAACGAGGCCCGTAAGCACGGTTATGACTTACTCATCGCCAACGCCGATAACGACGATCTTCTCGAGGACCATTACCTGCGCTATTTTATGGGCACGCAAATGTCCGGCGTCATGGTTCAGCCCATGACGTCCCCCGACTGGCACCCCGCCATGACCAAGATGCCCGTGCCGATCGTCCATCTGGACATCCACTGTTCCGAGCCCGGTTACTACGTGGCCGCCGACAACGAGGCGCAGGGGCGCATTATCGCCGAGCTCGCCATCGCCCGCGGTGCACGCCATATCACCGTTGTGGGTAGAGCGGCATTCATGCAGCTCACCCTGCGCGTACTTGGCATTCACAAGGCCCTTGCCCTGCATCCCGATATCAAAGTTGAGGTCATTGACGCCGGAGAGTGGAATACCGCAGCCGACGGCTACGGCATCGGCGCCCAAATCGCTGAGCGCCCCGCGGACGAGCGCCCCGACTTCGTGGTCGGCCTGACCGACGTGTTGGCCTCGGGCGTTATCTCGGCATTGGTCGACAAAGGCATCTCCGTCCCAGAGCAGGTTCGCGTGGCCGGATGCGACGGCAACCCGCTTGCATGGAGCGGGTCGGTCCCCCTCACCACGGTAGCGCCTCCGGGCTACGAAATTGGCCGCAAGGGTGTCCAACTACTGATGGAGCAAATCGAGAACAAGGTCCCGACAAAGACCAAACATATCCACGTCGGCTCTGCAGCGCGCACCGTCACCGCAGTCACCGCCGCCGAGGACATCAACCGCCAAGAACTCGTGCGGCCGTTCCTCCTCGAGCGTGCCAGCACCCAGGCAAGCAGTCACACCGAAGCCACCGCCATCAACCTCGGCGCCTACCTGTAGCAAAAAGCGCCGCAGCGGAATCAGCCCCGCTGCGGCGCTTTTTTCTGGCCCCACGCCCATTAGCCAGGGCTACAGCTACGGATATTTATGGAATACAATCCATATTTTCATGAGTTATTTTGATAAAATGGATTCGGTTCCATATTTTTTGTAATTTCATATAAATATTGATTTTGTTCCAATGTTTTCAGACCCAGGGAGAGGCTTTATGGATTTGATTGACCGCAAACAGTACCTCGACTGGCTCATTTCGTGGAAAGACTCGCATGTTATCAAGGTCGTTTCGGGCGTGCGTAGGTCTGGCAAATCGAAGCTATTCGAGATTTACTGTGGTCATTTGCGCGACCATGGAACCACAGATGCCCAAGTTATATCCCTCAACTTTGAAGATCTGGAGTTCGAGTCTCTTACGTCGTATAGAGCACTCTACGACTACGTTTCCGCCAGACTCGTCCCCGATAAGATGAACTACGTTTTTCTGGACGAGATACAGCATGTCGAACACTTCGAAAAAGCCGTCGACAGCCTATTTATCAGGGATAATGTCGATCTGTACATAACCGGTTCCAACGCCTATCTGCTCTCGAGCGAGCTGGCAACCTTGCTATCCGGTCGCTACGTAGAGCTCAAGATGCTGCCCCTCTCCTTTAAAGAGTTTTGCTCGGCAAAAACCAACGGCGGAAAGGCTCCTACCCAGCTGTTTGACGAGTACATCACCCGGGGCTCCTTTCCCTTTATCGCCGAAACGGGTATCCAGGGCCCCCAGGCGCGTGATTACCTTATGAGTCTCTACGACACCATAGTCATACGCGACGTTATCGAACGCTTGAAGGTCTCGGACGTCTCGACTCTGCGCGATATCACCAAGTTCCTACTCCATAACATCGGAAGCCGAACCTCGGTTAAAAAAATCTCCGACACGCTCTCGTCCAACGGCAACAAAACCGATCAGAAGACCGTCGCCAAGTACCTCAAAGGCTTAACAGACAGTCTCGTGCTGTATTCAGCGCCGCGCTACAACGTACGCGGTCGACAGCTTCTAACAACAAACGGCAAATACTACGCCGTTGATCTTGGACTTAGAGGCGCTCTCGTCAAAACTCAGAGCAGCGACATCGGTCATATTCTCGAAAATGTCGTCTATCTCGAGCTTCTACGCCGCGGATACGACGTCTACGTGGGCGATATCGATGATGGGGAAATCGATTTTGTTGCCCTAGGCTCAGACGAGACGGCCTATTTTCAGGTTTCAGCCACCACGCTCGACGAAACCACCCTCAACCGCGAGTTGGCCCCCTTTAAGAAAGTCCGAGACAACTATCCCAAGACGCTTCTTACGCTCGACACGCTATTTGCTGACGCAAACTACGAAGGAGTTCGCAAGCGCAACGTAATCGACTGGCTCTTGGAGTAACTCGTAACGTCCAAAGCCCCCCCGCCAACCCCTTGCCAAGGCTACGGCCTCGGTCGCTTAAAGCACAAAGCCCCTCCTATCGGCCAAAACTGCAGTCTTGGCGAGATAAGAGGGGCTGGCCGTATCAGCGCTTCTGCGCGGGCGCCGCTGTCGTCACCGCTAGCGGCAGACAACGCCCACGGGCGCGTTCGGGATCTTGGATATAGATGCGGACACCCAGCTAAGCGGTTGGCCGCATCTTTAAAATGCTATTGAAATGGCTCAGGTGCAGAGTCTAGCGCGCGGCCTTGACCGCCGCCGTCAGATCGAACAGCGTATCGAGCACGGCCTCGCAGCCATCCACCACGTCCTGCGGCAGCGGCACGATATCGGGGACGGCAAAGACGTGGCAGCCGGCCGTAATGCCCGAAACGCAGCCGTTGCGCGAATCCTCGACCACGGCACATTCCTCGGGAGCAAAGCCCGCGCGCTCGCAGGCGAGCAAGTACATCTCGGGGTCAGGCTTGCCGTGTACGACGTCCTCGCCGCAGGTCACGGTCTCAAACTTGTCAAAGAGACCGAATGCTTTAAGGTTGCGCTCGGCGGTAACGCGGCGCGACGACGTCGCTAGACCCACGTGATAGCCCGCAGCCAGCAGCTCGTCTAGGCACTCGGCGGCGCCGGCCTTAAGCTCCAGCTCGGTCTTGACCATCTCGTCGCGAATCTCCTTGTGGCGGACATAGATCGCCTCGGCGGTCTCGTGGCTGCCGTAATGCTCCTCGAGAATGCCCGTGACATCAGGCAGCGTGCGGCCGATAAACTGATGGATCAGCGCATCATCAATTGCGAGCCCCAGCTCAGCGGCGCCTGCCTTCCAGGCCTTAATCCCCAAACGCTCGGTATCGACCAGCGTTCCATCCATGTCAAAAATAACAGCCTTGATCATATCGGTCCCCCATCGACTCTCACTGTCGCATTGCCGCAACTCTACCGCATTTGGCAACTTGTATATAACGTATATACCATATTGCACTTTCGTTACATAGATAGAAGTCTTATGGCAAGTAACGCATTAGGATTATAGTTTTCGATCGAGTACTCAACGATAAGGAACGTTTCATGATTTTAGACACCACGGCACCCGCAGAGGAGCTTCAAGACAAGCTATCGGCACTCGAGCAGCTGCTTTTGGCATACGGGCGCGTGGCCATCGGGTTTTCCGGCGGCGTTGACAGCAGCTTTTTGGCCGCCGTATGCGCCCGCATCATGCCTACCAATACCCTCCTCGTTCACCTCACCACGCCGCTCATCGGCACGCCCGAACAGGCTTCGTTTGAGCGGTCCGTCGACGGTCAAGCCAATGAGGGGCCGCATTTTAAGCTCCCCGTGCTCAATCTTTCGGTCGATCAGCTGCAGCTCCCCCAAGTAGCCTGCAACGATGCCAATCGCTGCTACCACTGCAAGCACGCCGGCTTTACCGCCATCGTCAACCACGCCAAGTCGCTCGGCTTTCCCACCGTCATCGATGGCAGCAATGCAAGCGATCGCGGTGACTACCGCCCCGGCATGCGTGCGGCAGAAGAGCTCGGCGTACGCTCCCCTCTTATGGAGGTCGGCTTTACCAAGGACGAAGAGCGCGAGCTACTACGCACATGGGGCTATCCTGTTTGGAACCTGCCGGCGGGAGCATGTCTTGCCACGCGCGTCCCCACGGGCGAGGAGCTTACGCGCGAGAAGGTCTCCCTGATTCGCGCCTGCGAGGATTACCTGCACGATCTCGACCTGGCGCAGGTGCGCGCGCGCTTGGTCGGCGGCTGCATGCATATCGAGGCCGCGCCCGCAGATGTCGCCAAGATTGCCGCTCTCGGCGGTGCCGCCGTCGACGACAAGGGCAAGACCCCGTTGCCCGCCGCCATCGAGTCCGCGCTGCGCGAGCTGGGCTGCGCCCACATCTCCCCCGAGGTCACCCCCTACATCCACGGCAACATGAACCAGTAGCGTATCCCGATAAGTTACGGTGGGCATGGACCCGCAGACCTTCCAAAAAGGGACAGGTTTATTTTGGCAGGTTTTATCTGGGGAAACATCGCAAGACAATCGCCCCTCTAGCACCCATCCGACTTCGAGAGACACTAGAGGGGCGACCCGGCTGCATCTACTTCCTCCGATAGCGGCGGTTGCGGCTCGTCGATGAACCCATTACCTCAATGAGTCCTTTATCTGCCATTTTTGGCAGATGGTAACGGACAGACGAAATTCTGACCCCCGATGCAACCGCAATTTCTCGCGCCGTCATATCCACTTCGGCGCTGAGAGCCTCCAGGATCCTATCCGCCGTCGAAGCTGACGATTCTCTGTTCAAATCGATAATTTCAAATGTGTCTTTGCCGCATTTTGACAGGACATGTTTATCCACAAGGTCCCCGCAGATCAGGCGAATGTCATCCGAATCCCACTTCAGGGCCTCTCGTATTTTTTGAACATCGCATACGCACCCATGCTCCCGCATAAACATGAGCAGTGTTTCTTCGCGATCCGTCAGCTCGGTGCCCACATGGCTCTGAATCCACGTGCGGTTTTCAGCTAGCTCCGCCCCGTGCCGGGACAGCAGCACCGTAAACGAATCGGCCTTAACGATAAATTTCGGCCTGCCAAGCGAACGAGACTCCATCTCGCGAATCATAGCCGGGATACCAGATCCTTGGCTTTCCGCAACGGCCCCCTCGGCATGCTCTAACGGCGTCGCCCCCATTAGGCTCATGAGCTTTGGGTTTCGGCAGCGCGATTCCCCGTCTGCAAGATTGTCCACCGTCTTTCCGCCCCAAAGCCCACCAGGGTTTTTGATCTCTATTCTGTCTGGATAGATATCGACACTCACGTCCTGCCCCACAAACATGGGTGAATATTCTCGATGGATGCAGGCATTTGCCAAGGCCTCGCGCAAAACCTCCTGGGGAACTTCCCAATCATCCCTTCTGCCAGCGCCTTGCACTATCGCCGCTTTGCGCAAGTTTCGTCCAATCGCGGCAAGGGCATCTTCGATGCAAGCCGGAATCGGGCCATCGCACAACTGGCGGTCAATAAACCGGGGCTGCCCGGGTGCAGATTTTTCCACATCGGAATGAACGGCGACATCGATCATCAGTTTGGGATAGAACTGCTGGGGGTAAATTCCCGCCGACAGAAGCCCTGCGAGCTTCACCGCACCATCCTTTGTAGTGATATTGAGTCTGACCAGCTGCTTTTCCAGCGTATCGGCCCCGCGCAAAACGCGCGGGGTCTGCAGCCGGCGATTTGCGATAATAGACCGCACGACATCTGGATCCAAATCCTCGACCGTTGCCTCCGAAACCACCGTGCCGTCTGCATCGCTCGGAAGCAACGCGCTCTGCAGCTCATATAGCTCAGCGGGTGACATCTTGATATCTTTATCATCCACGCGCTTGTAGCTACCGTTCTGCACGCCGCGCGCGCCGATATAGCAAGGCTTCGCTCTAAGCTCAAGTTCAAAGATGCGCACCAGAAGCACCTGGAGCCCGTCGACCTCGCCTCGATCAAGCTCGTACCGCGGCGCATGGGTCACCACTGCCGCTGAGCCTCCGTCTCCGATACCCGAAACAAACTGATCGCGCACCCTATCGATAGCAAAGTTAGCCGAAGGAACAAATCCTTCGGCTTCGTTCAGGCCCAAAATAATGAGCCCACCCGCAGTGTTCGCAAAAGCGCTCACTGTCTCCCATACGTCTGCGCTCAATTTATTCGTGCAGGCTTTAACTTCTACCGATGCGTCATCAGTACCCCGCCTGCGAAGGCGCTCAACGATAAGGCCAAGAGGCTCATCCAGTAGCATTGGCATTCCGTCTCTCTAAAACGATAGATTTATCTCTCTAAAGTATAGTATATCTCTCTAACTTTAGAGAGATAAGCACCTTATTTTAGAGAGACATTTAGAGAGATGTATCGAATTCGCTGTTAGATTACCCAATGTTATCTCTTTAACTGGCTTTCTCTTTAGAGAGACATTTAGAGAGACGAGCGCAACCTCTCTAATCATGGGCCCTGCTCTTTAAGGTGCACACTTCCTAACCGCACCCTAAGTTGCGGTGAAATAGCTCCCGTTTTGCGGCCTATCGGGCCAAAACAGGAACTATTCCACCGCAACTTCGTTTGGCGGGCATTGACCCGCAGACCTGCCAAAAAGGGACAGGTTTATTTTGGCAGGTTTTATCTGGAGAAACGCAAACGGGGCCGCGACACCTATATGGCGTCGCAGCCCTTTTCCTTGGAGAAGGATCGATTGATTGAACGGGATGACCGTTCTAGTCTTCGAGTCCGCTATTGATGAGCTCCGCAATCTCAACGGGATCGGTGCTCGCGCGCACCTTGTCACGGAAGCCGGCATCCATCAGCATCACGGCAGCCTTGGAGAGCAAACGCAGGTGCGTGGTTCCAGCCTCGCCGGCAGGCACGTACAGCGCGAGCGCAACGTCGACAGGCACCCCATCGAAGCTCGGCCATTCAACGGGCTCGACCAACTTAAGCACGGCAACGCCCGGCGTGTGAATCGCGTCGCTTTTGGCATGCGGAACGGCAAAACCAGCGACAAGGCCGGTCTCGGCCTCGTTCTCGCGAGCAATAAAGGCAGCCTCTACGGCAGATGCGTCATCGGCAAAGCCGAGCTCGATGGCCTGCTCGGACAAATAATGCAGGGCGTCCTCGCGCGAGGCGGCAGTATGCCCGATCGTCACTTGGTTGGCAGATACAAATCCCATGGAAACCTTCCTTACAACGCGGACCTGACCGCAGCTTCGATGCCGTCGGCGTCCAAACCGTACTTATGCAGCAAATCGACCGCAGGGCCGGACTCGCCGTACACATCGCGCACGCCGACGCGACGCATCGGCACTGGATGCTGCTCCGCGAGCACCGAGGCAACGGCCTCGCCAAGACCGCCGATAATCGAATGCTCCTCGGCAGTGACCACGCGCCCGGTCTTCTTGGCACTGGCTACAACCAGGCGTTCATCGAGCGGCTTGATCGTATGCATATTGATGACCTCGGCTTCGATGCCATCGGCAGCGAGCGCCTCGGCAGCCTCAAGCGCCTCGGCGACCATAAGGCCACAAGCGATGATGGTCACATCGGACCCCTCGCGCACGACCACGCCACGACCAATCTTGAACTCATAGTCCTCGTGATCGTTGATGACCGGTGTTGCCAGGCGGCCGAAGCGCATGTAAACCGGGCCCTCAAACTCATAGGCGGCGCGCACACAGGCACGGGCCTCGACGTCGTCGGCGGGAACGCCCACCGTCATACCCGGAATCGTGCGCATGAGTGCGATATCCTCGCAGCACTGGTGCGTGGCGCCGTCCTCGCCCACCGAAATGCCGGCATGGGTAGCGCCTATCTTGACGTTGAGGTGCGGGTAGCCGATGGAATTGCGGACCTGCTCGTAGGCGCGACCGGCGGCAAACATCGCAAAGGTGCTCGCAAAAGCAACGCGGCCCGTGGTCGCGATGCCGGCGGCAAGACCCATCAGGTTGCTCTCGGCAATGCCGGCGTCGTAGAAGCGCTCAGGGTGCGCAGCCTTAAACTTACCGGTCTGCGTGGCGGCGGCCAGGTCGGCATCGAGAACCACAAAGTCATCGCGCTCATTGCCCAGCTCGACGAGTGCCTCGCCATAGCTAACGCGCGTGGCGACTTTTTTGACGTCTGCCATTAGAGCTCCTCCCCTGCTGCTGCGAACTCGGCCATGGCCTGCTCAAACTGTTCATCATTGGGCGCCTTGCCATGCCAGCCAACCTGGTTCTCCATAAAGGAGACGCCTTTGCCCTTCACCGTCTCGGCGATGATAGCCACGGGCGAGTCGCTCACTTTACGGGCCTCGGCAAAGGCGGCGGCAATCTGCGCCATGTCGTTACCGTCGGCAAGCTCGATCACATGCCACTTAAAGGCGCGGAACTTGTCGGCAAGTGGCATAGCCGAGTTAACTTCATCGATCGTGCCGTCAATCTGCAAGCCGTTGTGGTCGACGACGGCAACAAGATTGTCGAGCGCATGGTTGCCGGCAAACATGGCCGCCTCCCACACCTGGCCTTCCTCGCACTCACCGTCGCCCAGCAACGTGTAGACGCGGTAGCTGTCGCCCCAGTGCTTAGCGGCAAGCGCCATTCCAACTGCAGCAGAGATGCCCTGACCGAGCGAGCCGGTGGACATATCGATGCCCGGGGTGTCGTTCATGTTGGGATGGCCCTGCAGTCGGCTGCCAATATGGCGGAGCGTCTCGAGCTCCTCCTTGGGAAAGAACCCGCGCTCGGCGAGCACGGCATAGCGCGCCGGAGCGCAATGTCCCTTGGAAAGCACAAAGCGATCGCGCTCAGCACGGCTCGGATTCGCCGGGTCAACATCCATTTCCTCAAAGTAGAGGTAGGTCATAATGTCGGCTGCGCCAAGCGATCCGCCCGGATGCCCCGACTTGGCCGCATGAACCGCAGTCACGACACCCTTCCTGACCTCATTGGCGACCTTCGCCAGCTCCTGGTTGGTCATACGAATTCCTCTCTTGAGAACAGCCCCGGCACCGGATGACGCGATGCCGGGGCAATCCACTCGTTAAGCCTGAGCGACGACCTTCTGCCAGTCAGCCTCGAACGAGGCAAGGCCCTGGTCGGTCAGCGGGTGATGCAGGCACTTCTTGAGAGCGGCCATGGGCACGGTCGCGATGTCGGCGCCAAGAAGAGCCGCCTGGGTCACGTGGTTGGGCGTGCGGACCGAAGCAGTGATGATCTCAACGGTGTCGTCGACGTTCTTGCCGGTCCAGTCATAGTTCTTGATGCAGGTCACAACGTTGTCGAGCTGCGAAATACCATCCTCGGCGATGTCGTCGAAGCGTCCCACAAACGGGCTGATGTAGCGGGCGCCGGCGTTGGCGGCCATAAGGGCCTGGGTCGGCGAGAAAACAAGCGTCATGTTGACACGCACGCCCGCATCGGCCAGGGCGCGACAGGCGGCGAGGCCGGCCTCGCACACGGGAAGCTTAACCACGATGTTGGGAGCCAGAGCGGCAAGACGATTGCCCTCCTCGATCATGCCCTCAGCCGTGGTGGCGGTAGACTCGGCGGACACGGGCAGTCCCTCGCAGAGCTCGGCAATCTTGAGCATATGGGGCTCAAAGTCGGCGAGCTTACCGCCAGTCTTGGCGTACAGGGACGGATTGGTGGTAACACCGGCCAGGCAGCCCCAGCTCTTGGCAGCGGCATTCTCGTCAAGGTTGGCGGTATCGATATAGAACTTCATGGTGCAATCTTCTTCTTATGATTCCAATACTCTAAAATAGGACTAAGGGGTTG
>DAWCEJ010000220.1:0-3572 GCA_052274955.1 Collinsella sp. | reverse complement strand
TTGTACATGTTTTTGGACCAGTTCTCGATGGTCGAGTAGCGCAGGTGCGCACGCTTGCCCACAAAGAGCTCGACGGCGCCGGCGTGGAGGTTGGCAACGTTGTACTTGGGCGCGGAGCAACCCTCGATGAAGTGCAGGTCGGCGTCGTCCTCGACGATGATGAGCGTGTGCTCAAACTGGCCGGCGCCCTTGGCGTTAAGGCGGAAGTAGCTCTGCAGCGGGAAGTCCAACTTGGTGCCCTTGGGCACGTAGACAAACGAGCCGCCCGACCATACGGCGCCGTGCAGGGCCGCAAACTTGTGGTCGGTGGGCGGGATGAGCGTCATAAACTTCTCGTGGATGAGCGGCTCCCACTGCGGGTCGTGCAGGGCCTCCTCGATGCCGGAATAGACGATACCCATCTTGGACGCGGTGTCCTGCATGTTGTGGTAGACCAGCTCGGAGTCGTACTGCGCGCCGACGCCCGCCAGGTAGCTGCGCTCGGCCTCGGGGATGCCCAGGCGCTCAAAGGTGTTCTTGATGTCGTCGGGCACCGACTCCCAGTCGTGCTTTTGGTCGGTGTTGGGCTTGACGTAGGTGACGATGTTGTCCATGTCCAGGCCCTCGATGGAGGGGCCCCACGTCGGGTCGGGAAAACGATTGAAGATCTCGAGGGACTTTAAGCGCAGATCGAGCATCCACTGTGGCTCGTCCTTCTTGGCGCTGATCTCGCGCACGATGTCGGGCGTGATGCCGGCGTCGAGGCGCTCGAATCCCTCCTCGCCGTAGGTGAAGTCGTAGAGGCTGCGGTCGATGTCCGCGACCTCGGTGCGGTTCTTGGTCATTGCGTCGCCCCTTTACGCCTGCTGCTCGGCAGCGGCGGCCTCGGCCTGGGCGCGCTGCTCGGCGGCCTCGCGCTCGAAGGTCTCAAAGCCGTTCTTGTCGATCCAGGGGATCAGCGAGGCATCGTCCTCGCGCACGATGTGGCCCTTGACCATAACGTGGACGCGGTCGACATCCAGGTGCTCCAGGATGCGCGTGTTGTGCGTGATGATGAGCATGGAGCCGTCGCAGCTCTTGCGGTAGGCGTCCATACCGTGGCTGACGGTGGACAGGGCGTCGACGTCCAGGCCGGAGTCGGTCTCGTCCAAGATGGCGAGCTTGGGCTGCAGCAGCAGAAGCTGGAGCATCTCGACCTTCTTTTTCTCGCCGCCCGAGAAGCCCACGCCCAGCTCACGGTTGAGGTAGGCGGTATCCATGTTAAGCTCGGCCGCGAGCTCCTTGACGCGACGGCGGAACTCCTTGCCCTTCATCTCCAGGCCGGGGCGGCCGGCGATGCTGGCGCGCAAAAAGCTCGACAGCGGCACGCCGGGGATCTCGACCGGGGCCTGGAAGCTCAGAAACAGGCCGGTGCGCGAACGCTTGTCGGTGGTGAGCTCGGTGATGTCCTGGCCGTCAAAGACGATGCGTCCGTCGTTGACCGTGTAGACGGGGTCGCCCATGACCAGGTGGCCGAGGGTGGACTTGCCGGCGCCGTTGGGGCCCATCAGCACGTGGGTCTCGCCGGCGGCGACGTTGAGGTTGACGTTGTGGAGGATGGTCTTCTCGTCCACGGAGGCGGTCAGACCTTCGATGGAAAGCAGCGGATTTGCGCTCATGCTGTCCCTCTCTGTATATGGTGTACTCATAGGTGTGCTAAACCCTAGGAATCTTCTCGGAATAAAGTTACTATGGGTTCGGCGTTAGTCAAGGGAAAACCCGACTAATCCACTCGACTTTTTAGATGAGGGACATAATAATCAGGTTTGTTTGTTCCGCTTGCATAGGATTTGGGACAAACAAGCCTGGTTTTGTCCCAGTAACGATGGGAGGGTAGGTATGCTCATTTCTTCTAAGGGCCGCTATGCCCTCCGACTGATGATCTATATCGCGGCGCTCGGTGACGCCGAGGGCAAGATTGCTCTGCGCGAGGTTGCCGACCGCGAGCGCATTTCGCAGAAGTATCTGGAACAGCTGGTTCGTCCGCTTATGAAGGCTGGCCTGCTTAAGAGCGTGCGCGGCAAGGGCGGCGGCTACATGATGGCCAAGGATCCCTCCGAGGTGCGTGCTGGCGACATCCTGCGCGCTGTCGAGGGCAGTACTGCTCCGGTGGCGTGCGATGGTATCGACAACAGCTGCGCCCGCAGCGATCTCTGCTCGACCGTCAAATTCTGGCGTGGTCTGGACGACGTGATCGAAAAGTACGTCGACGGCGTGACGTTAGCCGACCTTGCTGCCGTCCCCGAGATTAACTTTGACATCAGGCTGTAGGTTGAGCGCAATTCCTTAAGATTTCGCGGAGGGTTGTTGCCGTTTACCGAGGGGTTGTTGTGCAACAACGGGCGAGCTGCAATACTTATTTCTATCTTTGCAAACTGCACTTTAACTACACCAATGCAGGGAGGATCTTATGCAGCCCAAGCATTCTGCTATTGTCGCGGGCCTGACGCTGGCGCTTTCGTTTGGCGCCGTTACCGCACCCGCACCCGCTGCCGCCGAGGAGCCCACACCGGGCGTTGCCTCGGATGCGACCGATATCGATAAGGGTCTCTATACCCAGCAGTCCTTCTCGGGCGTGCTGAGGTCGGTCCAGGGCGTTTCGTTTGTTAACGTGACCCCCGAGATGAAGTACTTTACCAAGTACGAGAGCCATGGCAACTATAACCAGGGCTTTTCGTATGGCGACGGCTATAACGCGCTGGGTTATTACCAGTTCGACCGTCGTTGGTCGCTCATCCCGTTTATGAAGCAGGCCTACAACTACAACCCCGAAAAATACAGCATGCTCAAGGATGCGATTGATCGCGGCAGCGAGATTTCCAACACGAGCAATGCCATGTACGAGAACGGCCAGCTCACCGAGTTGGGCCGTATTGCGCAGGAGGCCTTCCAAGGTGCTTATAACACCGACCCTGTTGAGTTCTCGGCTCTGCAGGATGCGTATGCGTACAACTCGTACTATGCGGTGACCGAGGCGTGGCTCAAGAGTGGCCTGGGTATTGATATTTCGGGCCGTGCCGATTGCGTTAAGGGCATGGTGTGGAGCATCACCAACATGTGCGGCACCGGTGGTTGCAGGGACTTCTTCCGCTGGGCGAATCTCTCCAACGATATGTCCGACCGCGAGTTTGTGACGGCGCTTTCCAACAGTGTGGTCAATAACGTGGCGACCAAGTATTCGAGCCAGCCCCAGTATCATGAGGGCTGGAAGAACCGCTACCGCAACGAGCTGAAGGACTGCTTGGTTTATATCGCCGAGGACGAGGCCGCTGCCGCTGCGACGCCCGTGCAGCCCGAGCCCACGCCGGCGCCCTCGCCGACGCCTGATTCGAATGACGACTCGAGCGACGATGCCAACGATGACAGGATGGATGCGCCCTCGACCGGTGCTGACGGTGATGGCTCTGCTGGTGGCACTACCAACAACGGCTCTACCTCGAACGGCTCCGATTCAAACGGCTCTGCTGCGGGCGATTCGTCTTCAAGCTCTGCCGGCAATACGGACAGCGACGCTTCTGGTTCGACCGGCGCTGGCACCTCTAACTCATCCACCG
>DAWCEJ010000219.1:0-1754 GCA_052274955.1 Collinsella sp. | reverse complement strand
CGCCTCGACGATCGGCCACGACTCGCACAACGTGTGCGTGGTGGGCGACAGCGCGGCTGATATGATGGCTGCCGTCGAGGCCGTGGGCCAGGGCGGCCACGTGCTGGTGCGCAACGGCAAGGTCGTGGCGCGTATTCCGCTGGCGCTCGGTGGCCTTATGAGCGAAGGCGCGGCCGAGGACGTTGCTGCGCAGCACGACGACTTTATGGTCAAGGCGCGCGCCATGGGTATTGAGCCGCCGCTCGACCCCATCATGGGCATCATCTTCCTGCCCCTGCCGGTCATCCCGACGCTCCGCATCCGCCCCGAGGGCATGTTCGACGTTACAACCTTCACCTATGCCGACTAGTCATCGGGGACGTTCTTAAACGACTAGTCATCGGGGACAGTCTTTGCCGACTCGCCGGCTCGTCGGCCGTGCTGGCAAGGACTGTCCCTAGCTGCCAGGTGGCGAGGTACTCATTTAAGTCCGTCCCCAATGAGTGGTTTCAGCCATTTAAGTCTGTCCCCAATGACTAGATGCCGTACTTGACTTTAACTCTGCTTTAACTGGTACCATCCTCTATGTCTGTAACGCCATATAGACCGAGGGGATAGATTTATGACCGCAACTGCACCCGCAGCACCCGCTAAGGTGTACTTCACCAACCTGCGCACGCATGCTCGCGAGAGCCAGCTCGACAAGCTCAAGCGCCTCATCCGTCACGCCGGTATCGAACAGATCGACTTCGAGAACAAGTTCGTCGCCATTAAGATTCACTTTGGCGAGCTGGGCAACCTGAGCTTTTTGCGCCCCAACTACGCCCGCGCCGTCGCGGACGTCGTGAAGGAGCTGGGCGGCAAGCCCTTCCTCACCGACTGCAATACGCTCTATGTCGGTAGCCGCAAAAACGCGCTCGAGCACATCGATACCGCCTACCAGAACGGCTTTACCCCGTATGCTACGGGTTGCCAGATCATCATTGCCGACGGCCTCAAGGGCACCGACGAGGCGCTCGTCCCGGTCGAGGGCGGCGAGTACGTGCACGAAGCCAAGATCGGTCAGGCGCTCATGGATGCCGATATCGTGATCAGCCTCACCCACTTTAAGGGTCATGAGCAGGCAGGTTTTGGCGGCGCCATGAAGAACCTGGGCATGGGAGGCGGCAGCCGTGCCGGCAAGATGGAGCAGCATGCCGCCGGCAAGCCGAACGTCGCGACCGAGCACTGCGTTGGCTGCCGTGCCTGCGAAAAAATCTGCGCGCACAACGCCATCTCGTTCGACGACACCCGCGAGCGTGAGCTTGCCAGCGGCGCTACTCGCACGGTGCACGTGGCCGCCATCGACCACGATCGCTGCGTGGGCTGCGGACGCTGCATTGCGGCATGCAACCAGGATTGCATCAAGCCCGGCTATGACGCCGCGGCCGACGTGCTCAACTGTAAGATCGCCGAGTACACCAAGGCCGTTGTCGACGGCCGCCCGAGCTTCCATATCTCGCTTGCCATGGATATCAGCCCCAACTGCGATTGTCATCCCGAAAACGATACACCTATCGTCAACGATATCGGCATGTTCGCGAGCTTCGACCCGGTCGCCATCGACCAGGCCTGCGCCGATGCCGTCATGGCATCCGAGCCGCTGCCCAACACCGAGCTCACCGATAGCGCGGCCAAGATGGAGCACAGCCACGAGCATCTGGAGGGCGAGCAGGCCAAGGATCCCTTCTGCATCACGCATCCCGACACCGACTGGCGCGTGTGCATCGCGCATG
>DAWCEJ010000218.1:0-3811 GCA_052274955.1 Collinsella sp. | reverse complement strand
TCGAGGAGAACCTCAAGAGCCTGACCGGTACGGTCACCCGTTGCCGTCAACAGCTCAACGAGGGTGCTGCCCAGCAGAACGGTCAATGGTAATGGCTGAGTTCCCGAGCGTTACCGTCGACCTTTCCGAGCAGCTCGAGTTTCCCGGAGACTCGTATCCGCTGACCGGCAAGGTCGATGTCGCCACCTACACGGTGGGCGAGAAGGAGTACCAGCTGCAGGACGGCATCGACTACGATGTGGTCTTTACCAATGCCGGCACCGGTGTCCTGCTCACGGGTATGGTTCGCGCACACGCCACCGGCGAGTGCGACCGTTGCCTGGAGCCCGCCTCGTTTGATATCGCCGGCGAGATCGAGGAGTTCTACCTCTTTAATGAGCCCGAGGATCCCGAGGCGTACGAAGACGGCTACGAGCTGCTGGGCGAGGATCGCATCGTCGACCTGGGCGAGCCCATTAACGACGCGGTCGTCATGGACACCCCATTTGTGGTGCTCTGCAAGCCCGATTGCCGCGGTCTTTGCCCCGTCTGCGGTGGTAATCTCAACGTCGAGCAATGCGATTGTGCCGCCCAAGCCGAGGCCGAATGGGCCGAAGCCACGGAAAATCCATTTGCAGCATTAAAGAATCTCAAGCTTGACGAGTAAAACTGTGGTAGTATCGCTACTTGCGCGTAATCGCCACACTGGATAGTTCATAAGGAAGGTCACTATGCCCGTACCTAAACAAAAGCAGGGTCGTATCCGCACTCACACCCGTCGTTCCGCCAACATGAAGATCTCGGCTGCGGCTCAGTCCACGTGCCCCCGTTGCGGCGCTGTTAAGCTCCCGCACCACGTGTGCCCCAGCTGCGGTTTCTACAAGGACCGCGAGGTTATCGTTACCGAGTAACTGTATACTCGCATACGATGCCGTTCCAACTGGAACCACAATGGCCGGCTCAATGAGTCGGCCATTTTTGTATAAGGAGTACCTGTTATGAGTAATGTTCGCGTTTGTGTTGATGTCGTGGGCGGCGACGAAAAGCCCCAGGTCGTTCTCGATGGCATCGAGGCGGCCCTGGCAGCCGATCCCGATATCGAGGTCCTGGCTGCCGGCCCCGCCGAAATCGTCAACCCCTTTGCCGCCTCCCATGCACGCGTGGAGGCCCTGGAGGCCCCCGACGTCATCGCCATGGATGACGATCCCATTCGCGCCGTGATGACCAAGCGTAAGTCCTCGATCGTGCTGTCGTGCCGTGCCATTAAGAAGGGCAACGCGGATGCGTTCTTCTCCGCCGGCTCCACCGGCGCTATGGCCGCCGCCGCCACCGCCTACGTCACGCCCTTTCGGTATCAGGCCGAGGGCAAGAAGCAGCCGGTGCGTCCGTGCCTGACCAATGCGCTGCCCAATCGAGCCGGCGGTCTGACGGTGCTGTGCGATATGGGCGCCAACCCCGATGTCGAGGTCGACGACATGGTGCGCTTTGCCCAGATGGGCAGCGCCTATGCTCGCGTCGTCCTGGGCATCGAGCATCCCCGCGTGGGCCTGCTTGCCAACGGCACCGAGGACGAGAAGGGCTCCAACTTTACCAAGGCTTGCTTCCCTGCTATGAAGGCCGCCGTTCCCGGCTTTGTCGGTAACTGCGAGGGCACCGACCTCACTTCGGGCAACTTCGACGTCGTCGTTGCCGACGGCATGTCGGGCAACATCGCGCTCAAGGCTACCGAGGGCGCTGCCAAGTTTTTGCTGCAGGAGCTCAAGGGTGCCTTCATGTCCTCGCTCGGCACCAAGATCGCCGCGCTGCTCATGAAAAAGCAGATGCGCGAGCTCAAGGCTAAGCTTTCGGGCGATGCCAAGGGCGGCGCCATTCTGCTGGGCCTGCGTGGCGTGGTCCTGATCGGCCACGGTGCCACCTCGGTCGAGGCCGTCAAAAACGGTACGCTCGCCGCGGCGGAGGCCGTGCGCGCCGGGCTTGTCGAGAACGTCGCCAACTCCATGGACGGTATCGTTTTGTAAGAGCGAGTTAGAGCGCTGTTATGTGCCTCGCGGCCCGCGTCGTGGGGTAGAATCAAAACCGTGTTTGGCGCCGCCCGCGCGGTGCCGATCTTTTGGTATTCATGCACTATGAGAGGAAGCGCTATGGACCGCTCCGAAATCTTCGACAAGATTGCCGAGGTTGCCGCCGACGTTCTGGGCGTCGATGTTGCCGAAATTAGCGATGAGACCACGTTTGACGATCTCGATGCCAACTCGCTCGAGCGCCTGCAGCTGGTAACGGCCATCGAGGACGAGTTCAACCTCGAGATCGATGACGAGACCCTGCTCTCGCTCAACTCTGTCGCCGACGCCGTCGACGCTATCGAAGCTGCCAAGGAGGCCTAAGTCTTGGCTTTGTCTGAACGACTTACGCGCGCCCAGGAAATCCTGGGCCACGAGTTCAATAACAAGGTGCTGCTGCGCGCGGCGCTCACGCATCCCTCTGCCGTGGAAGGCCAGCCGGTTTCGGCAAGCTACGAGCGTCTGGAGTTTTTGGGCGATTCCATTTTGGGTGCCGTCGTCGCCCGTTCGCTCTTTGAGTCCTACCCCGAGTTTGACGAGGGCAAGCTCACGCGCCTAAAGGTGTCGCTCGTCTCGGGTGCCACGCTGTCCGAGGTGTCCCACGAGCTGGGCATCGACGATATCATCATTTTTGGTGCCTCCGAGACCGGCACCGGTGCGCGCGGCCTGCATTCGGCGCTTGAGAATGTCTACGAGTCGCTCGTCGGCGCGCTGTATCTGGACGCCGGCTGGGATGCTGCGGCGGAGTTCATTCACCGTACGCTCAAGCCGCATTTGGCCTCCGAGCGTGCCGAGCATCCCGCGAACCCCAAGTCGTTTTTGCAGGAGTGCGTGCAGGCTGACGGCCACGAGCCCCCGGCGTACAAGCTGGTGGGTTCCGAGGGTCCGGCGCATGCGCCTACCTTTACCGCCGTGGTGCTGATCGATGGCATTCGCCAGGGTCGCGGCACCGGTTCCTCAAAGAAGGAAGCCGAGGGAGCCGCCGCACTCGAGGCGCTCGACCGCATGGGTTACACCACCAACGGCGTGATTCTCAACAAGAAGCACGTATAAGCGAGGAACCGTGTATCTCAAGTCCCTCACGCTCAAAGGGTTCAAGTCGTTTGCCGACCGCGCCCACATGTCGTTTGAACCGGGCCTGACGGTCATCGTCGGCCCCAACGGCTCGGGAAAATCGAATATCTCCGATTCGATCCTATGGGTTCTGGGCGAGCAGAGCGCCAAGCAGCTGCGCGGCCAGGCCATGGAGGACGTTATCTTCTCGGGCTCGTCGGCGCGCAAACCGGTGGGTGTGGCCGAGGTCACGCTGGTGCTCGATAACTCGGACCATATGCTGCCCGTCGACTTTGACGAAGTCGCCATCACCCGTCGCATGTATCGCTCGGGCGAGAGCGAGTACCTCATTAACTCGAGTCCGTGCCGCCTGATGGACATTCAGGACATCCTGCACGATTCGGGCCTGGGCAAAGATACGCATTCCATCATCAGTCAGGGCAAGCTCGACGCCATTTTGCAGAGCCGCCCCGAGGAGCGCCGCGCCCTCATCGAGGAAGCCGCCGGTATTTCCAAGCACAAGCGTCGCAAGGAGCGTGCGCTTAAAAAAATCAAGTCGATGGATGAGCACCTGACCCGTGCCCGCGACATCAATAAGGAAATCGCCCGTCAGCTGCGCACGCTGGAGCGTCATGTCGATCGCGCGCGCAAGTACAAGGAGCTGTACTCGCGCTCAAACTAGCTTACGCAGATGCTGTCCTTCGACGAGCTGCGTTCCC
>DAWCEJ010000217.1:0-2614 GCA_052274955.1 Collinsella sp. | reverse complement strand
TTGGCCACCACGAGGTCGACTTTTTCTCGGTCATGGCCGCGAGCGCCTTTGTCCAGCTTCTGAGCTCTGCGGTCCCCTTGCCCGGTGGAACTGGTGGCGCTGAGGGTGGCTTTGCATTGTTCTTGGGTCATTTCTTTGGGTCGGCTTCGACCGCCGGCTATCTGCTGTGGCGCCTCATTACGTTCATTGCGCCGACCATTTTGGCTGCGCCCCTGTTGGGCCTTAAGAGCGCCCACAACGAGAGCATCCATGCGCGCTGGGATCGCGTGATGCGCAAACTCGGCCGCACGCCTCAGATGCCCTCTGTGGCCGCGAAGCCGCACCCCACGAATGCTGTTACCGTTGATCCCAAGAAGCACGCTCAGAAGGCTTCTGGGGCCGCTAAGCCGGCTCATAAAGCCTATGTGCGCCAGACAGGCGATGGTATTCGCGTATCTCCGTCGGCACTCAATAAGAAGAAGCATCCTAAGTCGCAGTAGGGCAGTCGTGCGTTCTTCATGACGCGGGGCATATTTGTGCCGTATGGGGGATAATCCTCTTACGTAGATTATCTCTCATCTGTTGATGAATGCTCGCATATCGAAGGGACACGCCCATGGCAACCAGCAAACCGCGTCTTGACCGCCGCATCGTTCGCAGCCGCAATGCCATCCTTTCTGCTTTCGAGCGCCTGCTCATGGAAAAGCCGCTGGCAGACATTACGGTGAGTGCCATCGCGCGCGAGGCCAATGTCGACCGCAAAACCTTCTACGTTCACTTTGGCACGGTTGACGGCCTGCTCGATGCCATTGCCGTCGATGTTGTGGAGATGATTGTCGACTCGGTCGAGAAAACGCTTGCTTCCATGGACGGCGACACCAACGAGCGCGCCCTTGGCGCGGCGGCGACCTTCTTTAAAACCGTTAACGAGGCGCT
Source organism: Collinsella sp. (assembly GCA_052274955.1). Classification (GTDB taxonomy): domain Bacteria; phylum Actinomycetota; class Coriobacteriia; order Coriobacteriales; family Coriobacteriaceae; genus Collinsella. The sequence goes on along the minus strand of DAWCEJ010000217.1, from coordinate 1,699 downwards.
GTGCAACAACCTCGTGCTCAATCGTCAGCTGATCGAGAACATTCCGCTCGATGATTTTATGGCTCGTCTTCGTGCACCGCTCGAGCACGAGATTGCCGAGCGCGATCTGCTGCCCCAAGGTCTCAAGGACGAGATGTTCGACTACTATCTGGCGTTTTTGCTGTCGGGTATTATCGGTATCTATCGCACGTGGGCGCTGTCTGACGGCTCGGTTCCTATTGAGCGCGTCTCTGAGGTCGCCAACGACCTGACTCTCAACGGCCTGTCGAGTCTGGAATCTCGCTTCGAATAGCATCGATAATTCAACAACTTAAAGAAGTTGCGGTGGAATAGGGATTGTTTTGGTTATTGGAAGGCCGATCTAGTCCCTATTTCACCGCAACTTAGGAAAACTGTTTTGATGGTAAGGCGGAGCAGCCCCGAAGATGAGCCTCGAGACTGCTCCGCTTCATTTCTGAGCGTTTGTCATGTAGGGCAGCATTAATCGCCGTTTTTGAGTGTGCGGCCCTGTTTTTCGAACTTGTGCATGTCGCTATCGGCCATACCTTGTGACTTATCCTCGTGACGCTTGGCGTATAGCGGATCGTCGGAGTCGTTCCAGATGCGGTCGGCGACAGGTGACCATGCCTCGGCGGCAGCCTGGGTCTTTTCGCGCAGCTGCTCGGGTGACTCCTTCTCGATGAGATCGGTGCTCATTGCGCCACTCTCGGCGACCAGTTTGGGCAGCACGTCGGGATTCTCGAGCATGGGGCATGGCTTGAGGTAGTTGTCGTTGAACGGCATGTTTTCGTAGTACTTCATAAAGAGGGGAGAGCGCAGCGCGTCGAGTAAGCTCACATCGTGGATGTTGGCGTTTGAGTAGTGGATGAACACGCACGGCTCCACGTCTCCGGCGGCGTTGATGTGCAGGTAGCGGCGACCTCCGGCGATACATCCGCCTACAAACTCGCCATCGTTTTGAAAGTCGAGCGTAAACAGCGGCTTCTTCTCGCGCATTTCACGGATAAAGTGATACATGTGCTCGCGCTGCTTGGACGTGGGCATGAGCTCGGGGGTTGCGTTGCGGCCAACCGGCATAAAGTGGAAGTACCAGCAGAAGAGTGCTCCCTCGCCGATCATCCAGTCCATGTTCTCCTCGGTAGCAACCGTATCGGCATTGGCGCTGGTCCAACAGGTGGAGATACCAAACGGCAAGTCGCGCTCGCGCAGGAGTTTCATGGCGTGCTCGATCTTTGCGTAGGTACCCTCGCCGCGACGGGCGTCGGTGGTGTGCTCATTGCCCTCGGCGCTGATGGCAGGGACAAAATTACCTACGCGAATCATGTCGTCGCAGAAGGCCTCGTCGATCAGCGTGGAGTTGGTAAAGCACAGGAATGCGCAGTCCTGGTGCTTCTCGCAAATCCGGATGAGGTCCCGCTTGCGCACCAATGGCTCGCCACCAGTGTAGATGTAGATGTGGGTACCCAGAGCTTTGCCCTGCGTAACAATAGAGTCTATGTCTTCGAACGAGAGATTCTGCTTATAGCCATACTCGGCGGCCCAGCAGCCCGTGCAATGCAGGTTGCAGGCGCTCGTGGGATCGAGCAGGATGGCCCACGGAATATTGCACTGGTATTTTTCGCGGCTTTTTTCCTGCACTGGCCAAGCAAGCAGGTTAGCGTCGACAATGAGGGTCTTAAGCAGTTTGGTTCGCATCTGG
>DAWCEJ010000216.1:0-6109 GCA_052274955.1 Collinsella sp. | reverse complement strand
GCCTTCTGGCCGATGGCGACATAGATGCAGACCATGCCCTTGCCGCGCTGGTTGAGGATAGCGTCGATGGCGATGGCGGTCTTACCGGTCTTACGGTCGCCGATGATGAGCTCACGCTGACCGCGGCCAATAGGCACCATGGAGTCGATAGCGAGCAGACCGGTCTGAACCGGCTCGCACACCGGGGTACGATCGATGACGCCGGGAGCCTTGAACTCGATGGGACGACGGTGCGTGGCGACAATGTCGCCCAGGCCGTCGATGGGCTGGCCGAGCGGATTGACGACGCGGCCGAGCATGGCACGGCTCACGGGGATATCCATAATGCGGCCAGTGGTGCGGCACTCGTCGCCTTCCTTGATAGAGTCGACGGCACCAAACAGAACGGCGCCGACCTCGTCACGGTCAAGGTTCTGGGCAAGGCCGAAGACGGTCTCACCGGTATCGGAGCTCTTGAACTCCAGAAGCTCGCCTGCCATGGCGCTCTTGAGGCCGGAGACGCGCGCGATGCCGTCGCCTACCTCGTCGACCGTTGAAACCTCATGCGTATCGACCGTCGCGGAGAGGCTCGTGAGCTGCTCCTGCAGTTTCTTGGCGATATCCTGGGCATTGAGGGTTTCGGACATTAGGCTTCACCTCCGTACGAATTAGCAGAGTTTGCGAGGGTCTCCTGCGCGATGCGCAGCTGCGTCTTGACGGAAATGTCACGACGCTCGCCGCGGGCCTCGAGCACCAGGCCGCCCACGATAGACGGGTCGACCCGCTCGATAAGGAATACCTTGCGACCGAAGTCCTGCTCGCATTTCTTAGTGATGGTTTGACGCAGCTCGTCGTCGAGCGGGATCGCCGTGGTGACGGTCACGCCCACTACATCCTCGTCTTCCTCGGCAACATACTTAAAGGCAGCTGCCACCTTGGGAAGAAGGTCGAGCTGGTCGCGCTTGGACATGGTGTCGAGCACGGCGATGATCTCGGGGCTGGCAGAAGCCAAGCGCTCGATCATCTCGAGGTCCTCGAACACATGATTCTCGGCCTTAGCGGCTTCCAGAAGGGAGCGCGCGTAGGTCTCGAGCACCTTGTCCTGATAGCGGCTAGTCGGCATTCAGGCTACCTGCTTCCTGGATGTAGCGCTCGATGAGCTTCTTCTGCTCGGCATCGTCCTCGAGTGCCTCGCCCACGATCTTGGTGGCGACGGCAACGGACAGGTCGGCGATGGAGCTCGCGGCACCGGCGTAAATGGACTTGCGCTCGTCCTCGACGGTCGTATGGGCCTTGGCGATGATCTCCTCGGCCTCCTTGTGAGCAGCCTCGATGATACGGGCGCGCTCGGACTCGGCGTCCTTACGGGCCTCGAGAACGATGTCGGCAGCCTGACGACGGGCGTCGGTGACGATCGAGTCGGACTCAGCGCGCTTGGCGATAGCCTCCTGCTTGGTCTTCTCGGCCTCGTCGAGGCTCTCCTCGATCTTCTTGCCGCGCTCCTCCATGGTTTTCATGATGCCCGGCAGGGCGACCTTGGCCAGCACGATCCAGATAATCAGGAAGGCGATAAGCGCCGGGATGAACTCCGCCATCTTAGGGATGAGGATGTCCGCACCGGCAGCGCCGTCCTCGGCGAACGCGGAAACCGGCATGAGCAGCGCGGCCGCGGACGCGGAGAGTGCGATCGCGCTCTTCTGGGATGAAAGATTCATACTTGACGCTCCGTGCTATTTAACGATCAGCGCGACAACGAAGCCGATCAGAGCCAGAGCCTCGCCGAAGGCGGAGCCCATGATGAAGACGGTGAACACACGGCCCTGGACCTCAGGCTGACGGGCCATAGCACCCGTAGCACCCAGAGCAGACAGGCCGATAGCAAGACCAGCACCGATAACACCGAGACCGTAACCGATAACTCCCACGATTCCTCCTTTGTCGTGCGTGTCTTATTTCACGCAGGATAACCTTTTTATAACTGCCGGGCTCCATGGGTACGGGCACCGGCGGTTTAACGAATTGCCTTACCTTTAAGGCGCGAACGGAAGACTACTCCTCCTCCGCGACCTCCTCTGCCTCGGAGACATACACGGCGGTAAGGACCGTGAAGACGTAAGCCTGGATGGCGCCGACCACAAGCTCGATCGCATAGATCAGGATGAGGATGGCAAGCCAGGCTAGCGAAGGCAGGGCGCCAACGGCGTGGGCCGCGGAAACCTGCTGAAGCAGCGGCTGCATGAACATGCTCGCCATGATGGCGAACGAGCCCATGACCACGTGTCCTGCGAACATGTTGCAGAACAGACGGACGGCGAGCGTGATGAGGCGCAGGAAGGTCGAGAAAAGCTCGACGACCCACACGAGCACGTTCATCGGGAAGCTCACGCCCTGCGGGGCGAGGCTCTTGATGTAGCCGATCACGCCGTGAGCCTTGCATCCGTAGTAGATGAAGTACACGAAGGCGAAAATGGCGAGTGCGGCGGTGGAGCCGATTGCGCCGGTGCCAGGCTTCATTCCCGGGATCAGGCCGATCATGTTATTGATCAGGATGAACAGGAAAAGCGAGCACAGGAACGGGAAGTGCTTCTTCCAGTTCTCACCCACGACACCCTTGCCGATATCGTTCTCGACGTACTCGATGATGTACTCGAAACCGTTGACGAAGAAGCCCTTGGGAACCAGGGTCTGCTTCTTCTTGAACACGGCCAGGACGATCAGGAGCACGATCGTGGAGACGATCAGCCAAAACGAGTACTGCGTGATGCCGCAGCTCAGATCGCCCACGACAGGGGTGGAGCTGAACTCGCTGACCAGATGATTAATCTCATCAGGCAGCTTTTCAAAAATTTCCACGACTTACCTTTCGACCTCATGAGGATCTCGCAGCGCCTTGGCGACGCGAACCGTGCAGGCGGCCATAAAGGCCACGAAGCCGATCGCCTCGCCCAGGAGGAACATGCGAAATGCCTCTCCGAACAACACAAACACAATCAAGGTAAAGACGAGCAGGGCGATTGCCGAGACCGCCAGACTCACCATACCCTTGAGCATGTCCGCATTCTGTTTATCGTCAAGAACCGGCTTGAGCGTAAAGACAAAGGGAAGGAAGGCAATTGCGCCCGCGATGGCGCCTGCAACGATAGCGAGCAGATCGGCTATCTGAAACACTGGCGTCCTCACTTTCCTTTTTAACGCTTCACAGAACAGTTCCCGCCAAACATTGGTGACTATTGTACGAGCCAATCGTTAAAGTACAACCGAAAAAGCATCGGTTAATACGCACCTGTTCGTTTTCTTAAGACCTTCTTTATGCCGCAGGTACGGTAATACGTTTTTCTCGAACCCTGCAGGGCAAAACGTCCGTTAACAGGAGTGCGCGTGTTCGACTTTTGTTCGTCCGCGCGCACCGTTTCTTCGTATTTGCAGCCGCGGCCGTCTAGCCCAGCGACTAGAGCGTGCCGTAGATGCGGTCGCCGGCGTCGCCGAGACCGGGAACGATGTAGGCAGCCTCGTTGAGATGGTCGTCGATGGCGCAGGTATAGATATGCACATCTGGGTCCTTCTCGGTCAGCGACTTGAGGCCCTCGGGGGCCGCGACGATGCACAGCATGCGGATGTCCTTGACACCGCGCTCGCGCAGGTAGCTGATGGCTATCTCGGCCGAACCGCCCGTGGCAAGCATGGGGTCGACGACCAGGCAGATGCGCTGGTCGATATCCTTGGGCATCTTGCAGTAATACTCGTGCGGCTCGTGGGTGACCTCGTCGCGCTCCATGCCGATGTGGCCCACGCGAGCGGAGGGCACCAGGTCGAGGATGCCGTCGACCATGCCAAGGCCCGCACGCAGGATGGGCACGATGGCGAGTTTCTTGCCGGCAAGCTGTTTGAACGTGGCGGTAGTGATGGGGGTCTCGACCTCGACGTCTTCCATAGGCAGGTCGCGCATGGCCTCGTAGCCGTCAAAAAGCGCGAGTTCGCGCACGAGCTGACGGAACTGGTTGGTGCCGGTGTTTTTGTCGCGCAGGATCGACAGCTTGTGCTGGACGAGCGGGTGATCGACAAGCGTCACACGGGACGCATCGTAGGTGACGGTCATGGATTGATTGCCCCTTTCGTTGCGGCCGCAAAACGGCCTTGCTGACAAGGTGTGCAGCAATGTTGCCGCCGCACGCCATGCATTAGTTTAGCGGTTTGTTGTATCGAGCAGCCCATCGCAGCCCTACTGTGAGGTGCTGAGCGAGCGCCTGACTGCATCACGCCAGCCCGCAAGGTTTTGCTCGCGGCGCTCGGCGGACATGTGGGGAAGGAAGGTCCTAACGATCTGGGCATTTTGCTCCAGCTCTTCCAGGTCTTCCCAATAGCCGACGGCAAGACCCGCCAAGTACGCGGCACCGATTGCCGTGGTCTCCACCGTCTCGCATTGCAGCACGGGGATATCCAGCAGGTCGGCCTGGAATTGCATGATGAACTCGTTGCGCGAGGCACCGCCATCGACAGACAGGCGCTCAATCGAAAGCCCCACGTCCTGCTCCATGGCGCGCAGCACGTCGTAGCTCTGATATGCCATGGATTCGCAGGCGGCACGTACGATGGTCGCACGGCTCGAGGCGCCGGTCAGACCGCACACGATACCGCGAGCATGCGGGTCCCACCAGGGAGCACCCAAACCCGCAAAGGCGGGAACGAAGTAGCAGCCCTCGTTGTCGCTAATCGAAGCGGCGAGTTGTGCCGACTCGCTCACGCTCGAGATGATGCCCATGTTGTTGCGAAGCCAGTTCATCGTTGAGCCGGCGGCAAAAATAGAGCCCTCGAGCGCATAGCTGACTTTGCCGTCCGCAGCGATACCGATGGTGGAGACCAGGCCATTCTTGGATTCGACGATCTCGTCGCCGGTGTTCATGAGCATAAAGCAACCCGTGCCATAGGTGTTTTTGGTCTGGCCGGGACGGAAACAGCAGTGGCCGAACAGCGACGCCTGTTGGTCACCCGCCACGCCCATGATGGGCGGCATGTTGGTCATGATGTCGCTCGCGACGCGGCCGTAGTCGCCCGAGCTCCAGCGAACCTCGGGCATCATGGAACGTGGAACGTCAAAGAGTGCCAGCAGGTCGTCGTCCCAATCGAGCGTATGGATATTAAAGAGTGCTGTGCGGCTGGCATTGGTGTAGTCGGTGGCAAAGACCTGGCCGCCGGTGAGGTTGTAGATGAGCCAGGTGTCGATGGTGCCAAACATGAGGTCGCCCGCCGCCGCGCTTTCGCGTGCGCCGTCGACGTTGTCGAGAATCCACTGCACCTTGGAGGCCGAGAAATACGGGTCGAGCGTGAGTCCCGTGCGGGAGCGCACCAGCCCTTCTGCGCCCTGCTCGACAAGCTCGTCGATCAGAGGTGCGGTACGGCGGCACTGCCATACGATAGCGTTATAGATCGGCTGACCGCTCACACGGTCCCAGACCACCGTGGTCTCGCGCTGGTTGGAGATGCCGATGGCGGCAATGCGGTCGGAGTGGATACCGCTCTTAAACTGGACTTCCATCATGACGGCGATCTGGCTAGCAAGGACCGCCATGGGGTCTTGCTCCACCCAGCCGGGACGCGGGAAGCTGGTTTTGACGCTGCGACGTGCCTGCGCGACGATGCATCCGTACTCGTCGACGATGGTCGCAAGTACCGAGGTGGTGCCGCAGTCGAGCGCCATGATGTAGGAACCGCCAAAGTCAAACGAGGCATCTTCCATGCCCAGGCTGCCCAGATTCAACGACATCGCTTAAACCTTTCTATTGCATCGGGTCGGACAGGACCCGTTCGATCTCTGATGCGGGAAGTGCGCCTTGGCGCAGGATCTGGAGCTCGCCGTGCTGAAACGACACGATGGTCGAGGCGTCGCGACACGGGGTCTCACCGGCGTCGACGGCAACATCGACCCCCTCCAGGATGCGACCCTCCACCGTGATAAAACTTGCCGGCGCGGGCGCGCCATGCGTGTTGGCGCTGGTGCAGGCAAGGGGGCTGCCACAGGCGCGAATGCGCGCCTGCACCACGGGCGAGGCCGAAGCGCGAAGTGCCACCGTGTCGTCGGCAGCGCGCATAAAGGTCGGCACGCAGGGGGCTGCCTTGACCACGATAGTCAGGG